>NZ_JBFARL010000006.1:0-88751 GCF_040674655.1 Actinomadura sp. NPDC049753
CGGAGCCGCCGAGCCCGCCGGGGCCGCCCGGCCCTCCCGGGCACGGCGGCTCCGGAGGGGGCGGCGACGACGGCTTCTGGGGTGACGAGGGACGCGGCGGGCGCGGCGAGCGCGGCGGCGGCGGCCGCCGCCGCGAACGCAAGGCCGCGGACGAGGCGAAGAAGAAGACGGGCTGGCGGCGCTATGTCCCGAACTGGAAGATCACCGTCGCCGTCGTCAGCGTGATGATCCTCGGCCTGGCGACGCTCGTCATTGTCGCCTATGCCAACACCCCGATCCCGACGGAGAAGCAGCAGGACGCGCTCCGCCAGGAATCGGTGATCACCTACGCGGACGGAACGACGATGGCCCGCATCGGCACCCACCGCGAGGACATTCCGCTGGACAAGGTGCCGAAGTACGTCCAGAACGCCGTCCTCGCCGCCGAGGACCGCAACTTCTGGCACGAGCCCGGCATCTCACCGGTCGGCATCGCGGGCGCGCTGTACCGGGCGGGGACGGGCGGCGGCGCCGCCGGCGCCTCGACGATCACCCAGCAGCTGGCCCGCAACTACTTCGCGAACCTCAGCCGGGACCGCACGGCCAGCCGCAAACTCAAGGAAATCCTCATCTCCATCCGGATGGGCAAGGAGATGGACAAGGCGCGCGTGCTGGAGCTGTACCTGAACACGGTCCCGTTCGGGCGGCACGCCTACGGCATCCAGGCCGCGTCCCGCGCCTACTTCCACAAGCCCGTCACCGAGATCAACGAGTCGCAGGCGGCGATGCTCGCGGCCATGATCCAGCGGCCGGGCTACTTCGCCACCTACGGGCCCGACTCCAACCCCGCCAAGAAGGCGCTGATCAGCCGCTGGAACTACGTCCTCGACGGCATGGTCAGCGAGGGCTGGCTCGACTCGGGCAAGCGCGCCCAGGCGAAGTTCCCCCAGACACAGAAGAACTGGAGCGACGTCCCGGACGACCCGAACACCGGTTACCTCCAGGACCGCGTCATCAACGAGCTGAAGACGAAGCTCGGCATCGACGAGCAGATGCTGGAGACCGGCGGCCTGAAGATCACCACCACGTTCCGCAAGGACCTGCAGGACTACACCAACAAGGCCGTCTCGCAGATCCGCAAGCAGAACGGGCTGAAGAACGACATCCAGTTCGGTCTGGCGGCGATCGACCCGAAGACGGGCGGGGTGGTGGCCGCCTACGGCGGACCTGACTACCGCAAGCAGCAGTTCGACAACTCCTTCCAGGGCAAGGTGCAGCCGGGTTCGTCGTTCAAGCCGATCGTGCTCGCCACGGCGCTCGACCAGGGCATCAGCCTGCGGACGACGATGGACGGCAGCTACAAGCGCACGATCAACGGCGCGTCCTTCACCAACGACAGCCGCTCGGAGAACGGGGTCTACAACCTCAAGCAGATGACGGCGATGTCGATCAACACGGCGTACGTCGACCTGGGGCAGAAGGTCCAGCTGGCCAACGTCGTGGACATGGCCAAGAAGATGGGCATCCCGGCGGACACCCCGAACCTCTCGAACACCATCACGTCGCTGCCGCTGGGCGTCATCGACGCGAGCCCGGTCACGATGGCGTCGGTCTACTCGACGTTCGCGGCGGGGGGCAAGCACCGGCAGGCCCACGTGATCGCCAAGATCACCGACAACCGGGGCCGCTCCATCGTGAACAACGAGCAGAAGCCGTTGGAGAAGCTGCCCTGGCAGAAGCCCACGACGGCCTTCGACGAGGGTGTCGCGGCCGACGCTACGAACGCAATGCAGGCGGTCGTCACCAGCGGTACCGGTAAGCGCGCGAGCCTCGGCGCCCGCCCGGTCGCCGGCAAGACCGGTACCACCGACGAGAACAAGTCGGCCTGGTTCGTCGGCTACACGCCGGAACTCGCGACGTCGGCGGCGATGTGGCGCCAGGACAAGAACGGCAACCGCAAGTCGCTGATCGGCGTGGGAAGCTACAGCCAGGTCTACGGTGGTACGGTCCCGGCCGACCTGTTCAAGACCTTCATGCTGAAGGCCCTGGAGGGCAAGGACATCACGCCGTTCCCGCCGCCGGTCAACGGCGGCGAGGTCGCCCCGTGGGCGAAGGCGAAGCCGACTCCGACGGTGTCCTCGACCCCGACGCCGACCAACACGCCGACCTGCCAGCCAGGGCAGGGGCAGGGCCAGGGGCGCGGGCAGCGGCCGCCGGCCGGCTGCCAGTCGGAGTCGCCCAAGCCGACGGACACGCCGACCATCACCCCGCCGACGTCGGGCGACGTGCCGTGCAACCAGTACAACATGCCGCTCGGCTGCAACCCCGACCTGCCTCCGACCGGCGACAAGACCTGGTGGTGCGCGAAACCCGAGCACAAGAACGACCCGGCCTGCCGGAAGGACGAACCCGGCCCGAACTAGCGGCGCGTCCGCGACGCGACGGCCCGGAGCCCCACGGCTCCGGGCCGTTCCCGTTCTTGATCGCCCGCGTCCCCGGGCGAATAGGCTGCTGTCCATGTCGTCGTCCACGGAGAGGCTCACGATGTCCGCCGACAGCGACCGGGCGAACGCTCCCGGACGGCTGAAGCGGCTCGCGCCGGTGCTGACCGGGCTCACCGCTCTGACGTGCCTTCTCGGCTGGCTGCAGAAGCAGCCCTGCGCGTCGGTGCGGTTCGACTTCCTCAAGACGACGGCGAGCGCGTGCTACACCGACGTCTATCCGCTCTACTACGTGCGCGGACTCAGCGACGGGAAGCTCCCGTACTTCGACACGTTCACCGGTTCCGACATCCGGTACGTGGAGTACCCGGTGCTGAGCGGCGGCTTCATGCAGCTGGTCGCGTGGCTGGTGAAGCCGTTCGGGGTGGACGGGCGCGGCCTCGCGTTCTACAACGTCACCGTCCTGCTCCTCGCCGTCCTCGCGGTCGTCGCGGTCCTCGCCACCGCGTACGCGGCCGGGCGCCGTTCGCTGCGCACCGGGCTGATGATCGCGCTGTCCCCCGCGCTCCTCCTCACCGCCTACATCAACTGGGACCTCCTGGCGGTCGCGCTGTCGGCGCTGGCACTCGCCGCCTGGTCGGCGCGCCGTCCGGCCCTGGCGGGCGTTCTCCTCGGCCTGGCGATCGCGGCGAAGTTCTATCCGCTGCTGTTCCTCGGGCCGCTCGTCCTGCTGTGCGTCCGGGCGGGGCAGTGGCGCCCCATGGGCCGCATGCTCGCCGGCACCGCCGCCGGATGGCTGGCCGTGAACGGGCCCGTGATGCTCTTCGCGTGGGACGGGTGGAAGGAGTTCTACACCTTCAGCCAGAAGCGCGGCATCGACTGGGGCTCGATCTTCTTCGTGCTGCAGGACCACGGGCTGGAGAAGCCCGCCTCCGACACCGGCCTCCTCAACCTGTTCGGCACGGGAACGTTCCTCGTCCTCGCCGCCGGGATCGCCGTCCTCGCCCTGGCCGCCCCGCGCCGCCCGCGCCTGCCGCAGCTGATGTTCCTCGTCCTGGTCGCGTTCATGCTGCCGAACAAGGTCTGGTCGCCGCAGTACGTCCTGTGGCTGCTGCCGCTGGCGGTGCTGGCCCGGCCGAAGCTGCCGGCGTTCGTCGCCTGGCAGCTCGGCGAGATCGCCTACTTCTTCGGCATCTGGTGGTTCCTGCTGTCGGTGTCCGCCCAGACGCAGGGCGCCGACCTGGCCGGAACGCTGTCGGCGGTGCTGAGCCTGGACGCGCCGGACGGCGGGATCAGCAAGGACGTCTACACGCTGGCGCTGCTCGCCCGGTTCGTGACCGTCCTCCTCCTGGCGGTGCTGGTGGTGCGGGACGTGCTGGTCCCGTCCGCCGACATCGTCCGGTCGGACGGGGCCGACGACCCTGCGGGCGGCGTTCTCGACGGCGCCTCCGACGTGGTGGCGCTGGCACGCCGGCGCGGCGACCACCACGCCGGCGTGCCGCTGCCCTCCTGAGTCAGCCGCGGGAGCGCAGCGCGTCGATGAACCACTGGTAGAGCGGCGTCAGCGTCGGCGGGACGGGCCAGCCGTTGATGAGGGCGAGCAACTGCCAGTACCGCTCGGTGCGCGGGTCGTTGCCGATCTCCAGCCGTTGCAGCAGATCGCGCCTGAAAGCGGCGTCGTCGGCGGCGTCCCAAGCGTCGGCGTAGGCGCGGACCAGTTGGTCGACGACGGGGCGGGCCGCCTCCGAGCCGGGCTCGATCCCGTCCGCGATGGCCTGCTCCGCCTTCTCCCGGGTCAGGTCGGCGAGGCCGGCGAACTGGTCAGGGACGGTTCCCTGCGCGACCTCGGCCGCCTGGAACTCGGCCATCCGGCGCACCGAGGCCCGGAAGCGGGGGTCGCCGACCAGTTCGGCCAGCTCGACCCAGGCGTCGACCTGCTCGGGTGCGGGCTCGTCGGGCAGCTCCGGCAGCGCGGCGCGCATCTTCTCCGCGAAGCCGGGGTGCAGGTCGAGTCCGGCGAAGGACTCGTCGATGAAGTCGGTGATGATCCGGCGCCGCTCCTCGTCGGACAGCCGGGCGAGCTTGTGCATGAGTTCGATCTCCTCCGGGGTGGATCCGCGTCTGGCCACCGCCCGCAGCACGGCCCTGCGCAGCCTGAGCGTGCGTATCTGCACGTCCAGCGCGTCCGCGTGCGCCGCCGCGACCTGCCCGACGTCGACCTCCCGGTCCAGCAGCCGCCGGACGGTGGCGAGGTCGACGCCGAGGTCCCGCAGCGTCCGCACGAGGTCGAGGCGCGAGGCGGCGTCCGCGTCGTACAGCCGGTAACCGGCCTCGGTACGGCGGGTGGGCGGGACGACACCGGCGTCGGAGTAGAACCGGATCGTCCGCACCGGCAGCCCGGTGCGGCGCGCCAGCTCGCCGATCGTGTACGTGGTGTCGCCGTCCATGTCCCTCACCCTGCGGCCTCCACCCGCTGGAGACTCAACCCGGAATCGCACGCTCTCACATCGGGCAAGGAACGGGCCCGTCCGGGCGGTTTCGCCGGACGGGCCCGTGACGCCGCGGGACCGGCTCAGTCCTCGTGGGCCGGATCGGCCACGGCGGGGGTGGTGCCCTCGCGGCGGGCGCGGCGGACGTCCTGGACGAACTCGCGGGAGAACATCGCCGACAGGGTGGCGACGCCGCCGCGGTGGACGCGGATCTCCCCGTGCCGGACCTCGCCGGTGACGCGGATCGCGCGGCCGTCGCCGTTCTCGCCCGTCCAGTCCTTGACGCGGCCGCGGCCGGTGTAGCGCAGGTCCCAGTGGTCGATCCGGGCGTCCTGCGGGACGAGCAGCTTCACCATCGAGTGGTCGAGGTCGACCTCGATCTCGATGTCGCCGTCCGGGATCCGCGGCGAGCGCAGGTCCAGCACGACCATGCCGCGGCGGGCGCGGACCTCGAAGCGGCGGCCGGTCGTCCAGTGGCCGAGCTTCTTGACGTTCTCGTAGTGGGCCTGGACGCGGGTCGGCGTGGCGGCGGTGGTGGGCGTGGTGTCCATCTCTGTGTTCCTCTCGGAATCGGGCAACTACCTCGCTCCAAGAGTTGCTCGCTATCTGAGCATCTCTCTAATCGAGAGAATAGGAGTCGGACGGGCCCCTGTCAAGGGACGTGGATGCGCCACGGCCAGGCCTCGCCCGACCCCGCGGGAAGAAGGAAGGCAGGGGAAGGGATGCCCGGTATAGCCGGAATCTTCCGGTTATGACGGGTTCCGTGGTGAGTGTGGGGGAACGGAACGCGGCGGACGGGGCGGCTCGCCCCGGGCCCCGCGCATCGGCGGGGAGCGGCAACTGCCGGGAGATGACGTGAACGCGGACCGAGCACTGACCGAGCTGCTCGCCGGGCGGCTGAGACCGGGCGTCTACCAGTGGCGGACGCCTCCCGTGCCGGGCGCCGTCGGCGACACGAGCTGGCTGGAGCGCGCCGACGAGGCCGGCTGGCGCGGCTTCTACCTCGACGGGCGCCGCGCCAGGGACAGGGACGCGTTCCTGCGGTTGTGCGGCGACGTTTTCGAACTGCCCGAGGGCGCGGCCGCCGACTGGGGCGGTCTCCGCGAATGCCTCAAGGACCTGTCATGGACGCCCGCGAAGCACGGCTACCTGGTGCTCTACGAATCGTGGGCGGAACTGGCCGACGCCGACCCGGCCTCGCTGCGCGCCGTCCTCGACGTGTTCGGGCGCGCGGTGAAGACCTGGCGGGACACCCCCACCCCCATGACGGTGCTGATGTCGAGCGTCGGTGTGGAAGTGGCGGGCGTCCCCCGGCTCCCCTGAGGGGGCCGGATCAGTAGGTGCTGGTGGAGCCGGCGCTCGCCGCGAACATCGCGATCCCGAGGATGTAGAAGAGCAGGATGAGGAGCCAGCCCGCGGAGATCAGGTACCCGAGGATCAGACCGGTGACGGCCATGCCGTGGCCGCCCTCGCCCGTCCGCTTGATCTGGCCGAGCGAGACGTGCCCGAAGATCACCGCGAGGACGGACGTCACACCGCAGGCGAAGAAGCCGATCAGACCGCACACCAGCGACGCGGTCGCCATCCCGTTGGTCGGTGGGGCGACCGGCATCGACTGCCCGTAGTAGTGGTGCTGCACGGCCGGGGGCTGGGAGTAGGACTGGGCGTAGGGGTCCTGGGCTCCGTAGCCGTAGGGGTCGTAAGGGGGCTGTGCCATGTGCTTCCCGATCGATTCGCGCGCCCGCCGCCGGAGAGAGCACGTGCGCTGAGGGCTGGTTCCGGATTATGCCAGTGTGACGTGACCTTCGAAGTTTGTCGTCAGGCTGGGTCTACGCGCAGTTAGATGCCGCTCCCGCCACCGCGGTTCCCGGACACAGGCGACGATCCCGACTCTGCTTCGTCAGAGCTTGGAACGCAACCACGAGATGTCGTCGGCCTGGCCCTCCGCGGGCGTCTCCACCACGACCGGGGCGCCCGCCGCCCTCACCACGCCGAGGATGAGCTCCGGGTCGATGCTGCCGCTGCCCAGGTTGGCGTGCCGGTCGGCCCCCGACCCGAACGAGTCCCGGCTGTCGTTGCAGTGCACCAGGTCGATGCGGCCGGTTATGGCCTTGATCCGGTCGACGGCGTCGACGAGCTCCTCCCCCGCCGCGTGCGCGTGGCAGGTGTCGAGGCAGAAACCGAGCTTGGACTCCAGGCCCGGCACCCCGGAGAGGACCTCCCACAGCCGCGAGATCCGGTCGAACCTGCGCGCCATCGCGTTCCCGCCGCCCGCGGTGTTCTCGATGTAGACCGGGATCGGGCATTCGACCCGCTCGAACACCTTGCGCCAGTTCTCGAAGCCGGTCTCCGGGTCGTCGTCCTTCAGCACGTGCCCGCCGTGCACGATCAGCGCCTTCGCGCCGATCGACGCGGCCGCCTCCAGCTGCTGGGTGAGGTTCTTGCGGCTCGGGATCCGGATCCGGTTGTTGGACGTCGCCACATTGATCGTGTACGGGGCGTGCACGTACACGTCCACGCCGGAACCCGCCAGCGCCTCCACGCCCTCGGGCAGGACCGGCTTCTTCCACCCCTGCGGATCGCCGAGGAAGAACTGGACGACGTCGGCGCCGACCGCGCGGGCGTTGTCGAGCGGGTTGTTCTGGTCGACGTGGGCTCCGATGCGCATGCCAACGAGACTAGCCGCGCCCTGCGACAGGCCGCGAGGTCGAGCCGGCCCCGCCGTCAGATCGAGAAGCCTCCGTGGCTCAGCGCGAAGCCGGCACCGACGAAGGAGGTGACCATCCCGATCACGTTCAGCCACCGCTCGTTCGTCGTCGCGGAGACCATCTGGGAGTACAGGGCGACCGGAAGGCCGATCACGCCGAGCAGCGCCCCGCCGAAGTGGGCCGCGGGGATCCAGCCGAGGATCAGCGCCACGATCCCGATCGTCACCGCGGTTACCGCCAGCACGTCCTTCCGCCGATGGGGCTCGGCCTCGCTCTGGGCGCGGACGGCGCGCTTCGGAGCGCCGGCGCCGGTCGCCTGCTGGGACATCGGGATCCCTCCTCCAGCTCAGACTCCCGCGCCAGTGGCCGCACGGTGAGCGCGGGACCGAACGGACCATGCGGGTAAAGCAATTCCCAGCCAGGCCGGGGATCAACCGGTGGGAGGCGCGGAATGTCGGCGGCACCCGGTACGGTCGAACACGGATTCGAGAACACCGGCTCGGGTCCGTCCCCCGAGGGGAAGCGGGGGAAGAGCAGGAGGTGCACACCGTGAAACAAGCGGAGCTGGGGCTCATCGGTGACGCGGAGCTCGTCGAGGAGCTGTCGATGCTGACCACGCAGGCCGCCCGCATGCGCGCCCGCATGGCGGACATCATGGCCGAACTGGAGCGCCGCCGCTGTACCCGCCCCACCCAGTCCCAGGCAAGGCGCTAGGCCCGCCCATGCCGCACGCCCAGCCCGCCCCTGCGCTCCGCTCCGGAAACCGGCGTCCCTCCTGTCGGGGCGACCCCCGAACCCCGTGATGAGCGGCTCGTGCCGGTTCCTGTGGGGCGCCCCCCACACCCCTGAGACGAACTGCACACGCCGGTTCCCTCCGTTCAGCCGGCGCTCCGCTCCGGGAACCGGCGTGTGCGCCTCCCAGTGTTGGTAGCCTGTATCGGTCTCGCGGCAGGTCCGCCCGGCGATCCGGGTCCGGCGCCGCCGCGACGGACGCAAGAGCCCTCCTGTCACGGAGAGACCGTGACCGCACCAGTCCAGAGGAGGTAGGGACACAGCATGCGTCGTTACGAACTCATGACCATTCTCGACCCCGCCATCGACGAGCGCACCGCGGGCGCGGCGCTCGACCCGTTCCTGAAGGTCGTCAAGGACGACGGCGGCAGCGTGGAGAAGGTCGACGTCTGGGGCCGCCGGCGCCTGGCGTACGACATCCAGAAGAAGTCCGAAGGCATCTACGCGGTGGTCGACCTGTCGGCTGAGCCTGCCACGGTCAAGGAGCTCGACCGGCAGCTCAACCTGAGCGAGTCGATCCTCCGTACCAAGGTCATCCGCCCCGAGGTCCACTGAGCCAGGCTCAGCCCTCACAGCAGCCGGAGCGAGCCCCATGGCAGGCGACACCGTAATCACGATCGTCGGGAACCTCGTCGAGGACCCGAATCTGCGCTTCACCCCGAGCGGCCAGGCGGTCGCCTCCTTCCGCCTCGCCTCGACCCCGCGGTTCTTCGACCGCCAGGCGGGCGACTGGAAGGACGGCGAGGCGCTCTTCCTGACCTGCAACGTCTGGCGGCAGGCCGCCGAGAACGTGGCCGAGACCCTGCAGCGCGGCATGCGGGTGATCGTGCAGGGACGCCTCAAGCAGCGCTCCTACGAGACCCGCGAGGGTGAGAAGCGCACCGTCTTCGAGGTCGAGGTCGACGAGGTCGGCCCGTCGCTGCGCAACGCCACCGCCAAGGTCAACAAGACCCAGCGGCAGGGCGGCGGCGGTGGCGGCGGCTTCGGCGGCGGTGGCGGCCAGGGCGGGGGCGGCGGCTTCGGCGGCGGCGGTCAGGGCGGCGGCGGTTTCGGCGGCGGCGGCCAGCAGGGCGGCGGCTTCGGCGGCGGCCAGCAGGGCGGCGCCCCGGCCGACGACCCCTGGGCCACCGGCGGCGGTGGCGGCGGCGGGTTCTCCGACGACCCGCCCTTCTAGGCCCGCCGCTCCGGCGCGACAAAGAGACAACGAGTACACGTCCATTCCCGCGTGAGCGGGGCTCTCCCAAAGGAGCACCACGATGGCGAAGCCACCTCCCCGCAAGCCGAAGAAGAAGGTTTGCGTTTTCTGTCAGGAGAAGATCTCCTACGTCGACTACAAGGACACGGGCCTGCTGCGGAAGTTCATCTCCGACCGCGGCAAGATCCGTGCCCGGCGGGTGACCGGCAACTGCACCCAGCACCAGCGGGACGTCGCCACGGCGATCAAGAACGCCCGCGAGATGGCGCTGCTGCCGTACACCAGCACCGCGCGCTGAGGCAGGGGGTAAAGAACATGAAGCTCATCCTGACCCAGCAGGTCTCCGGGCTCGGCGAGCCCGGTGACGTCATCGACGTCCGCGACGGCTACGGCCGCAACTACCTCGTCCCCCGCGGGTTCGCGATCAGGTGGACCCGGGGAGCCGAGAAGCAGGTCGACTCGATCAAGAAGGCGCGTTCGGCCCGCGAGATCGCGACCGTCGAGCACGCCCGCGAGGTCGCCGACCGGCTCGGCGGGCTGCGCGTGACGCTGCGCACCCGCACCGGCAGCAACGGCCGCCTGTTCGGCGCCGTCACGGCCGCCGACATCGCCGAGGCGGTCCGTGCCGCCGACGGCCCCGACCTGGACCGCCGCCGCATCGAGATCGGGAACCCGATCAAGACCGTCGGCACCCACCGGGTCAGCGTGCGCCTGCACAGCGACGTCAACGCCACGATCGACGTCAACGTCGTCGAGGCCTGACGCACGACCGTTCGACGACCCCCGGACCCGCCCAGGGCCGGGGGTCGTCGGCGTTCGCGCGCAAACCGAAACTCGTTTTCGGCCTGGTCACAAGGGCCGGGGATGCGGGGTCTGCCGACGTTTGCCAGGCCGTGGATGTTGGATTTCCCGTGAAACGCCCGTGAATCGCCGTGTGTTTGAGTGATCAGCTTTGCGGCGATTACGTTCCGTGATCATAGTGTCGCGGGACGAAGGGGGGCGGTGGTGACCGCGCATTCGGGGGAGGGCGCGCACGACCGGCGGAGCGCGGGCAGGGCAGTGACACGCAGGGCGGTCATCGGCGGCGTCATGGGCGCCGGGCTGCTGGAGATGCTGCCCCTGGGGGCGTCCCGCCAGAATGAGGCCATGGCGGCAGATCTTGCGGCGGGGCCGGGCCGGGGGGCCGGCGACCGCGTGCTGTTCACGGCGGACGCCCCGCAGGTGTACACGCGGGCGCAGTGGAACGCCAGGGCGCCGAGGCGCGCGGCGGAGGTGGTCGACCGGCCGCCGGACCACATCATCGTGCACCACACGGCGACGGCGAACGCGCGGGACCGCTCGCTCGCGCACGCGCTCGCGCTGTCGCGGTCCATCCAGAACATCCACATGAACAGGAACGGCTGGGACGACACGGGCCAGCAGCTCACGATCAGCCGCGGCGGCATCGTGATGGAGGGCCGCAACCGGAGCCTCAGGGCCATCCGGTCCGGGGGCCTCGCCATCGGCGCGCAGGTCCTGCACCACAACGAGCACACCATCGGCATCGAGAACGAGGGCACCTACATGTCCGCGGCGGTGCCGGGCGCCCTGTGGAAATCGCTGACGGAGGTGTGCGTCTGGCTCTGCCAGAAGTACGGGCTCGATCCGTCCGAGGCCATCGTGGGGCATCGCGACTACAACAACACCTCGTGCCCCGGGGACGTCCTCTACGCGCGGCTGCCCGAGTTGCGGCGCTCGGTGGCCGAACGTCTGGAGGGCGCGCCGAGCCAGAGTTCCACGAGCCAGGGCGATTCCGACGGCGGGTCGATCCTGTCGCCGCTGCTGCCGTCTCTCGACGACCTGGGCTGATTCGCTACGTCTCGGGCGTCGTGTAGCGGGTGCGGCGCCGGGCGATCTCGGGATCGATGCCCTCGACGAGCGACCAGATGCCCGCCACCCGTTCGACCAGGGTCTCGGGGGGCAGGCCGGCGAGGCCCTCCGCCGCCAGGTCGTCGATCGCCTGAGTCAGCCGGGCCATCCGCTCGCCATGTGTGGAACACATGTTCGAATAGTAGCGGGAGTGACTGGCGGTGCGGCGGCAAACCGAGAATCGGGCCGGCCGGGCGCGTCCGCATCCGTGGGCCGCAGTAGGGGCTGACCTGCCTGTCGGACCCTGAACCCTCACATCCGATCGGGGTTCATAAAGGGCCGGGCGTATGTCCACACCTCGATGTGGAGGCTTACACTGTGGTGTATGACTCAAGATACATCCTTCTGGGGGAGGCTCGGGAAGGCCGAGCGGGCGGCGCTGCTGGAGTACACGACCCGCGACGTCCTCCCGCCCGGTGACAGGCTGATCCGCCAGCGGGGGCGGTCCCGCTCGGTGATGATCATCTTGCGCGGGTGGGCGGCCGTCGTCTCCGAGCCCGACCCCAGGCCGGGAGACCCCTCCGCTCCCGGAGCCAACGGCAGGCTGCTGGCCTTCCGCGGGGAGGGCGACATCGTCGGGGACATGGCGGGCCTGCTCAACAAGCCGCGCTCGGCGTCCCTGCGCGCCCTGGACGAGGTCGAGGTGCTGGAGCTGGAGGACACCCAGTTCAAGGACTTCCTCTGGAACCACAAGGAGGCGTGGTGGACCTACACGGAGATCCTCGCGGAGCGGGTCGACGAGCAGACCGCCAACATCCACTTCCAGAAGCACAAGACCTCCATGCAGATCCCGGAGATCCTGGTGAGCCTCGTCGACAAGGTCGGCCGGAGCAACCGGGACGGCATCTGGCTCCCCTATCCGCGCACCCAGACCGAGCTGGGCAGCCTCATCGGCATCTCCCGCGAGTCGGTGTCCACCACATGGTCCAGGCTCCGTGACGACGGCCTGGTGGCGACCCGCAACGGCAGGATGCTCATCCTCGACCTCGAAGGCCTCCGCAAGATCTACTCCGCAGATTCCTAAGTACGATCCCACTTGTAGGTGTGGAAGGCTTCACAAATGGATGAGGATGCTTTACCTTCAGGGTGTGGCGACCCGGAAGGAAGGTAGGCACCATGTCGCTGGACGTCGTTGGAGCGGTGTGCATCGCCATCGGTCTCGTGGGGGGAGGTCTGCAGATCGGGGGACTTCTGAACGTCCCCACCCTGTCGAAGGTCAAGGTCATCGCCCTGGTGATCATCGGGGTCGTGTTCATCGCGACGAGCGTGGCCCAGCACCTGATCGCTCCCGCTGAGAGCAAGAGAGCGTCCCAGGTTCAGGCGGAGTAGGAGGAGACGTGAGCACCAGGCCCGGAGAGGCTGATCTCGAAGCGTCGGAGTTCGAAGCGGCGTTCCTGCTGGTGGACATCCGAGGCTTCAGCCGGATCGTGTACGAACTGGGTCCGCACAACCCCAGGCGCGCCGGAGTCCTGGCCCGGAGCTTCTGGTCGAAGGTGGAGCCGATCGCCAAGTCCCTCGGTGGTGACATCTACGCCTGGCAGGGCGACTGCCTCCTGGTCGCCTACCGGGGGACTCCCCGCGAACGGGCTCTCCGCGCGCTCAAGACCGCCCAGGAGGCACACGCGGTGGCATGGCAGGACCTGGTGCCCCAGTGCTGGGAACTCCTCAGGGAAGCCGCGCACGAAGTCCAGTACGCCGGCACGGGACAGGCGCCCAGCCGGGCTACGGGGTTCGCCGTGTCCAGCGCCATCTCCGACGGTTCCGTGATCGCCGTCCCCCGGTCGGACGGGAAGCGGTACACCGAGGAGCTGACCGGCGACACCGTCAACCTGGTCTTCTCCATCACCAAGGCGGTCGCGCCCTGGCACATCGGCGTGACGAAGCCGGTGTACGAGCGGCTGAAGGGGGACGAGTTCACCAAGGCCCTGGTGGACCAGTGGGAGGAGCACTCTCTCGACCTGTGCGGTGCCCCGAGGGACATCGCGTCGGTCAAGCTGCCGAAGCTCGACAGTCCCGTGCCGGACATCAAGGCCTCGACAGCCTCCGCCTCCCCGCCGACCGTCTCCTCGGTGCCTGCCTGATCTTCATGAGGGCGCCTCGTCCGGGTCAGCGGGCGGCGCCGGTGACCATCCAGCGGTCGCCGCGGGCCCGCAGGCTCAGCGTGATCATCCGGGTCAGCATCCACAGGCCGATCGCGGTCCAGAGGCCGACCAGGCCCGCGTCCGCCCGGTGCGCGACGAGGGCGGCGGGCAGGAAGACCGCCGTGGCGACGAGCGTCGTCACGGCGAGGTAGGCGCCGTCGCCCGCCCCGATCAGGATGCCGTCCAGGACGAACACCACCCCGGCGACCGGCTGCAGCACCGCCACGAGGAGCAGTGAGGCGAGCAGGAGGTCCCGGACGTCGCCGTCGGAGGTGAACAGGGCGGGCAGCCACTGCCGGACCACGAGGAGGGCCAGGCCGAACACGACGCCGCAGCCGGTGCCCCACCCCACCATCCGCCGCATGACGGCCCGCGTGGCGGCGGTGTCGGACGCGCCCAGATAGCGCCCGGTGATGGCCTGACCGGCGATCGCGATGGCGTCCAGCGCGAACGCCAGCAGCGTCCACACCTGGAACCCGACCTGGTACGCGGCGATCTCGGGGTCGCCCATGCGCGCCGCGATCGACGTCCCGACGATGAGGACGACGCGTAGCGCCGCCGTCCGAACCAGCAACCCGAAACCGGTCGTGGCGGACGTCCGCAACCCGGCCCAGTCAGGACGGAACGAGGCGCCGTGACGCCGGGCCGCCCGCAGCACCACGGCCACGTAGACGACGGCACTGCCGGTCTGCGCGAGGACGGTGCCCCACGCGGATCCGGCGATCCCCCACCCCAGCACGATGACGAACACCACGTTGAGCAGCAGGTTCAGCGAGAAACCGCCGATCGACACGAGGAGGGGCGTGCGCGTGTCCTGGAGGCCGCGCAGCACACCGGTCCCGGCCAGCACGACCAGCATCGACGGGATCCCGAACAGGCTCACCCGCAGGTACGTCTCGGCATAGGGCGCCACGCCCGGGGACGCTCCGAACGCGTCCACGATCCAGGGGATCAGCGGCCAGCCCGCCACGATCAGCACGGCCCCGATCGCGATCGCGAGCCACATGCCGTCGATGCCCTGCCTGATCGCTCCCGGCAGGTCCCCCGCGCCGACCTGGCGGGCCACCCCGGCGGTCGTCCCGTAGGCGAGGAAGACGCAGAGGTAGACGAGCGTGTTGAGGGCCTGCCCGGCGACCCCGAGCCCGCCCAGCTGCGCGGTGCCGAGATGCCCGACGATGGCCGAGTCCGACAGCAGGAAGAGGGGCTCGGCGACGAGCGCGCCGAAGGCCGGCACGGCGAGGCGCAGGATCTCGCGGTCGTGCGCGGTCGCGAGCTGCCGGGGGGTCGTCATCGCGCCGAGGCTACCAGCGTGTAACTCTCAAATGAAATAGAAGCCTTACAACGTGCCCGGCGCGACACTTTCTTTCCCGCACACCCGGTGGACGAGGTTATCCCAGCTCAGCACCCAGGTCCGGGTGTCGTCCCCGGAGAATCCACAGAGTTGTCCACAGGTCGTGCACAACCTGGCCCGCGTGTCTGCACAGGTCGTCCACAGGCTTGTCCACAGGACGCTTTGCCCGCGAGGGCGCGCCCTCGCGAGAATGTCCGACGCGACAGATAGACGTGGGTGAACGGTCGGCGATGGGCGGACGGGGCCGCCGGCGGGCCAGGACGAAGGGGGTGTGGCGGTGAGCGTTGCGGATATCGGGCCGCAGGAGCATGAGTTCGAGCGCACCCCCCCGCACGACATCTCGGCCGAGCAGGGCGTGCTCGGCGGCATGCTGCTCTCCCAGGACGCCATCGCCGAGGTCGTGGAGATGCTGCGCACCCCCGACTTCTACCGTCCCGCCCACCAGATCATCTACGACGTCATCCTCGACCTCTACGGCCGGGGCGACCCCGCCGACGCCGTCACCGTCGCCGGCGAGCTCACCAAGAACGGCGAGATCGGCCGCATCGGCGGCGCCCCCTACCTGCACACCCTGATCTCCCTGGTCCCCACCGCGGCCAACGCCGGGTACTACGCCAAGATCGTCCACGAGCGCGCGATCCTGCGCCGCCTGGTCGAGACCGGCACCCGCATCGTGCAGATGGGCTACGCCGCCGACGGCGCCGACGCCGACGAGATCCTCGACCGCGCCCAGGCCGAGGTCTTCGCCATCGCCGAGAAGCGCGCCGGCGAGGACTACGTCGCGCTGAGCGAGATCATGCCCGGCGCCCTGGACGAGATCGAGGCGATCGGCAGCCGCGGCGGCCAGATGGTCGGCTGCCCCACCGGCTTCGCCGACCTGGACGCCCTCACCAACGGCCTGCATCCCGGCCAGATGATCGTCGTCGCCGCGAGGCCCGCCATGGGCAAGGCGCTGCACGTCGCCACGCCGCTCCCGACCCCGGCCGGCTGGACGACGATGGGCGAGGTCAGGCCAGGCGACCACCTGATCGGAGCCGACGGGAGGCCGACCCGCGTGGTCGCGGCGACCGAGGTGATGCACGGCCGCCCCTGCTACGAGATCGAGTTCTCCGACGGCGAGGTCATCGTCGCCGACGCCCAGCACCAGTGGCGCACCACCGATGGCGACGCCTCCCCAGACGCCTCCTCCCTTCCTGGCCGGCGCCCGATTGCGGGTGAGGCTCGGCGCTCCGTTCCCACCGTCGCCGAATCCGCCTGCCGCGGCCCTCTCGCAGGTCAGGTGAACGCCCGCGTCCGCGCGGCCGCGGGCACGGGCGGAGGGCCGCGCGCGCACCGCCTGACCGCCGAGGCGTGCCCCGCCACGGCGCAGCAGCCCCGCTCCCCCCACGCTGAGCTCGTCCAGGCCGCCCACCGCCGATCCTCGGCGACCGGCGTCGGCGGCGGAACGCCCTCGGGCTCGCCGTCCCAGGGCGACGGCGCTACGGAAGGCCGCGCCACCACCTCGCCGCACGTGACCGAGACCGTCCGGATCGAGACGACCGAGCAGATCTTCGCGGCCCTGAACGGAGGCGCTCGCCGCGCGGTGGAGTTCGCCGCCGCGTTCGACCTCCCCGAGGCCGACCTGCCGCTCGACCCCTACGTCCTCGGCGCGTGGCTCGGCGCCGGCGACGATGACGAGGCCCGCGTCACCTGCCTCGACGGCGCGGTCATCACCCAGATCGAGGCCACCGGCCAGGAGGTCGCCGCAGAGGCCGTCTTCGGGTGCCATCTCCTGCCCGGCGTCCGCGAGCGGCTCGCTTCGCTCGGCCTGCTCGGCGGCAAGCACATCCCCGCCCGGTATCTGCGGGCCTCCGCCGATCAGCGGCGGGCACTCCTGGCCGGGCTGCTCGACGTCTGCGGGCACATCTCCCTCGACGGCCGCGTCGACGTCGCCGTCCCGTCCGCGCGCCTCGCGGGCGACATACGCGAGCTCCTCCTCAGCCTCGGCCACGATGCCGCCCTGACCGCCGACCCCGCCGGAGAATATCTCTGGCAGATGGGGCTCGTCCCTGCCGAGACGGTTTTCCGGCTGCCGCGCAAAGCGTCCCGGCAGCGTGCGGACGTCCACACACCCGTGCGGCACATCGTGGACGTCCGGCCCGTCGAGAGCGTGCCCGTGCGGTGCGTCCAGGTCGACAACGACGACCACCTGTACCTGGCGGGGCGTTCCTGCGTTCCGACGCACAACTCGACGCTCGCCCTCGACTTCGCCCGCGCCGCGTCCATCAAGCACGGGCTGACCTCGGCGTTCTTCAGCCTGGAGATGGGCCGTAACGAGATCACGATGCGGCTGCTGTCCGCGGAGGCGCGGGTGGCGCTGCACGCGATGCGGTCCGGCACCATGCAGGACGAGGACTGGACGCGCCTCGCCCGGCGCATGAGCGAGGTCGCCGAGGCGCCGCTGTTCATCGACGACTCCCCGAACATGTCGATGATGGAGATCCGCGCGAAGTGCCGCCGCCTGAAGCAGCAGCACGACCTGCGCCTCGTGATCATCGACTACCTGCAGCTGATGACGTCCGGCAAGCGCGTCGAGAGCCGCCAGGTCGAGGTCTCGGAGTTCTCCCGCTCGCTGAAGCTCCTCGCCAAGGAACTGGGCGTCCCGGTCATCGCGCTCTCCCAGCTCAACCGAGGCCCCGAGCAGCGAACCGACAAGAAGCCCATGGTGTCCGACCTTCGCGAATCGGGCTCCATCGAGCAGGACGCGGACATGGTGATCCTGCTGCACCGGGAGGACGCCTACGAGAAGGAGTCGCCGCGCGCCGGCGAGGCCGACCTGATCGTCGCCAAGCACCGCAACGGCCCGACCGCCACCGTGACGGTCGCCTTCCAGGGCCACTACAGCCGCTTCGTCGACATGGCCCAGTAACACGCTCCTGTAGCGCGAGGCCGCCTCGCAGGGCCCAGTGCCTGCGGCGTTGGCGGCGTGGGTGTCCGAGGTGCTCGCTACGGTCCCCACATGATCACGCGTCCTACCGAGAGCTGGCGGCGGCTCGGCACCGTGCCCGGCTCGTTCCTGGAGCGGGTCGACCAGGCGCTGCTCGCCTTCGAGGCCGAGCTGGCCGCCCTGGGCGTCGCCTCTGACCAGGCCGTGATGGCGGCTGTCGAACATGTGGTCGTCGCGCTGAACCGGATCGACGGCACCGATGGCCACGACTTCGACACGGTCGACCGGGAGGAGCTCTGCGAATACATCGACGGCGCACTCGCTCACACCGGAATCGACGTCGAGGCGCTGGCACGCCGGCGGGGCATCGACCCGGCCGAGCTCACGGACGAGTGGCGGGACTGGTGAGACACGCCCGATTGCCTGGCCAGGGAGGCCGCCCCTTCCATGGGTGAACCCGGCTGAGGCGCTCGGACCCTGCCGGACGGCCCCCAGCGGATTCCGGGCCCGGCCTTTAGCTCTCGTGGGTAGACCCCTGAGTTATGAGGCGGTGCGTTCCGGCATCGCCGGAGCTCCGCTTCGTGGAGGGACGTCGGATGATCAGCGCTGTGCCTCAGGACGAGCCGTTCGGAGTGGCGGTGATCCTCACCGATCGCCTCGGGCGGGTCCTGATGCATCTGCGGGACGACATTCCCGGCATCGCATGGCCGGGGTACTGGTCGCTGCCGAGCGGCCTGGCCGAACCGGGCGAGACCCCGGCGGAGGCGATGTCCAGGGAGCTTCGCGAGGAGACGGGCCTCAGCCTCCCCCTGACGCAACGGCTGGAGTCTCCCCCGGGGCCTGATGGTGATCGTGTCGTGTTCTTCACCGGGTTCTGGCATGGGGATCCCGCGACGATCCCGCTGACCGAGGGTGTGAAGCTGGAGTTCTATCCGCTGTCCGGTCTGGCGGGCCTGCGGGTTCCGCCGTTCGTCACCGAAGCGCTCCAGCAACTCCGAGACTCGGGGCTGCTCGGCGGCGAGGCAGACGAGGTCCACCCCTGAACGTCAGGCGGCACCGGCAGGCCTTTCGAGTCAGCCTCGGGCGCGCTCTCGCGACGTGGTCATTTCGGGGCGCCGGGGTTGCGGAACTCGTCGATGAGGACGGGGTACTGCTCTGCTCCATGGCCCGCGGCGATCGCGCGGTCGGCCATCGCCTTGAACAGCTTCGGCAGCTCGGCGTCGACGCCCGCCGCCTCGCTCTCCTCGATCAGGTGCGCCATCGCCCGCGCGTCGGTCTCCAGGGCCGAGACCTCGGCCGGGTAGGAGCCGCGGTCGATCTGCTCGGCGTATCCCGGCAGCCATCCGGCCACCACGCCGGCGATCTGCTGCGCGAACGGCGCGAACGCCGCGGCGTCGACACCGGCCGTCCCGAGCAGGGCGGTGCCCTGGAGCCAGGCGTTCAGGATGCTCCACATCATGGCCAGGCCCGCCACGTCGTAGAGGGACGCGAGCCCGGGGTCCTCGCCGAGGTGGGTGATGGTGCCGAGCGCGCCGAGTGCCGGCTCGTGCTCCTCGAAGTCCCGTCGCGGGCCGCTGTGCAGGATCACCGCCTCGGCGGTGCCGATCACCGGCGGGACGGCCATGATGGCGCCGTCCAGGTAGCGGGCGCCGTGCCGCTCGGCCCACCGGGCGGCATCCCGTGCCTGCGCCGAGCTGCCCGAGGTGAGGTTGACCAGCGTCCTACCGTTCGGCTCGCTCGTGTCGAGCACCTCATGCACGGCCTGGTAGTCGGTGAGGCAGATGATCGCCAACGGGCCGCTCCTGAGCGCGTCGCCGACCGTCGGCGCCAGTCGTGCGCCCGCGGCCACCAGCGGGTCGGCCTTGGAGGCCGTGCGGTTCCATACGGTCACTGGATGCCCGGCCTTCAGGAACGCGCGGGCCAGTGCCTGGCCCATCAGGCCGAGTCCGATGACCGTCACAGGGATGTCGCTGTTGTCGTCCATGGCAGCATCGTCAACGTTGATACCGGTGTGAAGGTCAAGTGAGGATGCGATGCGGATCGGGGAGCTGAGCCGTCGAACGGGTGTCAAAGCCCATCAGCTGCGCTATTACGAGGCGCAGGGCCTGCTGGAGGCGGAGCGCGGCGCGAACGGTTACCGCGAGTACGGCGACGCGGCGGTGGTGCGGGTGAAGCAGATCAGGCACCTGCTCGGTGCCGGTCTGTCCTCTGAGGACATCGCGTACCTGCTGCCCTGCGCGGCCGGGGAGGCCCCGGATCTGCTCGGATGTCCCGAGCTGCTGGCCGCGATGCGGACACGGCTGCGGCGACTGGACGATCAGATGGAGAGGCTCGCCCGGTCCCGCGACGCCCTCACCGGGTTCATCGACGCCGCTGAGCGGACGGGCGGTGAGAGCCCGCCGGTCTTCGCGTGCGCGGAGCCCCTTTCCGCCTGAGACGGGCGGGATGCCGTGCCGCCGCCGGAGACGCGGTCAGCCCTTCAAAGGGTGGCTGGTGGTGCGGCGGTCGAGGATGGTCAGGGTCTCCTCGCACCAGCGGAGGTTCTCGCGCTCGAACGCGAGGCCGCGCATGAGGGTGAGGTAGGGGCCGATCCGGTCGGCGGTGGCCAGGTAGTCCTCTTCGGTGCGGCCGTTCAGGAAGCGGGCCTGGAGCCGCTCGAAGCGGGCGATCTTGGATTCGGCCCAGGACCGGCGCTCGCGGAGGGCGGCCATCACGGCCTCGACGTCCCCCGCGTCCACCGCCTGGACCTGAACCATCAGCTCCTCGCGCATCGCGCCGGGCCGCGGGGGCCTGGCGGTGAACTCGTGCAGGGCGCGGCGGCCCGCCTCGGTGAGGGAGAACAGGCGCTTGTTGGGACGGCGCTCCTGTTGGACGACGCGCGCCTGGATCAGCCCGTCGGCGGCCATCTTGTCCAGCTCCCGGTAGAGCTGCTGGGGAGTGGCCATCCAGAAGTTGGCCACGCCGGCGTCGAAGCTCTTGGACAGGTCGTACCCGGACGCCTCGCCCTCCAGAAGGGTGGCCAGGACCGCGTTCCGCAACGACATGGTCCCGAGCGTAGCGGCCCGTGATCGCCGCCACGCCGCCGCCCGGTGGACGGTCCCCGGCGCCGCGGCTAGTGTAATTTGCACCTATTCAACAAGTTGGATATCTCGGGGGTGTGGCATGCATCCGTTCAGGCGGGCGGTGGAGGCCGGGGACACGGCGGCGATCGCGGGGCTGCTGGCCGACGACGCGGTGTTCACCAGCCCGGTCGTGTTCAAGCCGTACCACGGCAAGGCGATCACGGCGGCGATCGTGCGGGCCGCGGCGCGGGTGTTCGAGGACATCCGCTACGTGCGGGAGATCGTGGGCGCGGACGGCCGCGACCACGCGCTCGTCTTCCAGGCGACCGTGAACGGCCGCGAGGTGCACGGGTGCGACTTCCTCCACCTCGACGAGGACGGCCTGATCGACGAGCTGACGGTCATGGTGCGCCCGCTGTCGGGGGCCACCGCGCTGGCCGAGGCGATGGGCGCGCAGTTCGAGCAGATCGAGCGCGAGGTCCTCAGCTCCTGACCGCCACCCCGCCGGCCGGGGTATGCCGCACGCCATGCGGGCAGACGAGGGCCCTGCCCGGGCGCAGGGACCGCCGCCTCGCGCCGGCCCCCGAAGCCTCACAGATGGATGGTGTCCTGGCCGGAGCGCCCGGCCGTTCTGCCCGTTGGCGCCGGTCCCGGCCGCGGGGCGCCCGCCCA
The DNA here is from genome assembly GCF_040674655.1 of Actinomadura sp. NPDC049753. Classification (NCBI taxonomy): domain Bacteria; kingdom Bacillati; phylum Actinomycetota; class Actinomycetes; order Streptosporangiales; family Thermomonosporaceae; genus Actinomadura; species Actinomadura sp. NPDC049753. The sequence continues at coordinate 21,665 of NZ_JBFARL010000006.1, forward strand.
TCGGGTAATCACGGTGGACAGCCGCGGCATGACCACGTTCACCATGACCGTGACGAGCACCCCGCTGATGACCGCTGCCCGGGCGGCCATCGGCAGCGCGGCGAGCAGGTCGCCGAAGAGCGCGAGCAGCGCCATCACCACGGCGAACGCCGCCAGCCACGCCACGAGGGTCATCGCGAGCCTGGCCCGCACCGCGGCGCTCACCGCTGCCCGCCCTGCCGGACGGCGTAGGTGGCGAGGACGGGGCCGGAGGCGAACGGCCGGCTCTCGACCAGCTTGAGCAGCGCCGCAGCGCCGTCCTCGAACAGCCGCTGCCCGGACGCGCGCACCACCGGGTACACGACCAGGGTGAGCTGGTCCACCAGGCCCTGGGCGAGCAGCGCGCCGACCAGCTGCCCGCTTCCGTTGACCAGGATGTCGCCGCTCGTCTCCTCCTTCAGCGCGGCGACCCGCTCGGTCAGGTCCGAGCCGATGACCGTGGTGTTGCGCCAGGGCGCCGGTTCGCCGGACGTCACCACGTACTTCGGCATCGAGTTGATCTTGTCGGCGAAGCCGGCCTCGTCCGTGCGGTCCGGCCAGGTGGCCGCGAAGACGTCGTAGGTGGTCCGCCCCAGCAGAAGCGCGTCGCTCGCCATCAGTTCGGCCAGCTTGAGCGCCATGATCTCTTCGTCGTGGTAGTCCATCGCCCAGGTCTCCGGCGCCTCGATCACGCCGTTCAGGGTCATGAACTCCGACACCACCAGCTTGCCCATGGTCAGGCCTCCCGCGTTCCGTTCGGTTCGACGGCTTCGACGCTAGGGCGGCCCGGCATGATAAGTCCAAGACAGGTTCACGCTCTCTGTAATAGCGTTTGTTTATGGAACTCCGGCAGCTCGGGTACTTCGTCGCCGTCGCCGAGGAACGCCACTTCACCCGCGCGGCCGAGCGCGTCCAGGTGGCGCAGCCGGCGGTCAGCCAGCAGATCCGCCGCCTGGAGGCCGAGGTCGGCGAGCCTCTGTTCCGGCGTGATCGGCGCTCCGTCGCCCTGACGGCCGCCGGGGAGGCGCTGCTGCCGCATGCCCGCGCCATGCTCGCCGAGGCCGCCAACGCGAAGGAGTCGATCGCCGCGCTGTCCGGGCTGCTCACCGGGAGCCTCGCGGTCGGTCTGGTCCAGCCGCTGCCCGACCAGCGGGTGCTCGCGCTGCTGGGCGCCTTTCACCGCCGCCATCCGCGGATCCGCCTCACCCTCCGCGAGGACGAGACCGACGGCCTGATCGCCGCCCTGGCCACCGGTGAGCTCGACGCGGCCATCGTCGGCCAGGGCCCGGCCGACACCCCGCTCGCCGCCGAGATGACCCCGCACGTGATCGCCCGGGAGGACGTCGTGGTCGCCCTGCATCCCGACCACCCCCTCGCCTCGCGGGACTCGCTCACCCTCGACGACCTGCGGGAGGAACCCCTCGTCACCGCGCCCCGCACCAGCAAGCTCCGCACCAACATCGAGGCCGCCTGCGCCCGCTTCGGCTTCGTCCCGAACGTGGTCGCCGAGACCCGCGACCTCACCCTCGTCCGCCAGCTCGTCCTCCAGCGGATCGGCCTTGCCGTCCTTCCCGAATCCGCGCTCCAGGGGCCGCCCGCGCTCGCTCGGGTTCCGCTGGCCCGTCCGTCGCTGGAACGCCGGATCGTGCTCGCCGCCCGTCCCCACCACGCCAGCCCAGCGGGCCGCGCCTTCCTCGCCATGGCCCACCGCCGCCTCCTGCCCGACGAAGAGAACGCACGGTGACGTGATCCATCTGCATTCCGGGCCCCCATGAACGAGCAGCAGCACGCCTCCCTCATAGCGGCACTGGTCCGCCGCGCAGGGCCGCGCAGGAGTCCCGCACCGGCCCCTGACCCGTGCAGACCACGTCGCGCGGCCTAGTCGAGCGGCCGCCCGGTGGTCGCGGCGACATGGTCCGGGACGTCATCGTGCCGGTCGCCGATGGTCGGCGTTCCGGTCGGCTCGAACATGAGGATCGAGGCCCCGCCCGGGGCGGACGGCCTGTGCTCGACGCCGCGGGGGACGACGAACACCGCGCCCTTGGGCAGCGTCACGGCGCGTTCGCCTCCTTCTTCGCGGAGCGCGATGGTCAGTTCGCCGTCGAGGACCAAGAAGAACTCGTCGGTGCTGTCATGGGCGTGCCAGAGATGGTCCCCGGCGACCTTGGCGACGCGGACGTCGTAGTCGTTCACCCGCGAGACGATGCGCGGGCTCCACAGGTCGGTGAAGGAGGCCAGCGCGGACTGCAGATCGATCGGTTCGCTCATCCGTCCACCGTCTCGGACGGCCCCGATCCGGTGTGAGTGCTAGGAATCGCATATGTCGCAAGGTTTCTCGCACCGTGTGGTGATGATCGTCGACCGGGGCTCGAACCCGTTCGAGATGGGCGTCGCGACCGAGCTGTTCGGCCTGCGCCGACCCGAGCTCGGAATCCCCTGGTACGACTTCACGCTCTGCGCGCCCGGCCCGGTGGCGATGCACTCGGGAATGTTCACGATGTCGGGGATCCCCGGGTTGGAGGCGGTCGAGGACGCCGACACGGTGATCGTCCCTAACCGTCCCGACCCCGACAACGCTCCCGACGAGAGGGTCCTCGCCGCGATCCGCGGGGCCGCCGACCGGGGCGCACGCCTCGTGAGCTTCTGTACGGGCGCGTTCACGCTCGCGGCCGCCGGCGTGCTCGACGGCCGTCCCGCGACGACCCACTGGCGCTGGGCGGATCTCTTCCGGTCCCGCTTCCCGTCGGTGCGGCTCGAACCCGATGTGCTGTTCGTGGACGACGGTGACGTGCTCACCGCCGCGGGCAGCGCCGCCGCACTCGATCTCGGCCTGCACCTGGTGCGCCGCGACCACGGCGCCGAGATCGCCAACGCCGTCGGCCGCCGCCTGGTCTTCGCTGTGCACCGCGACGGCGGCCAGCGGCAGTTCGTCGAACGTCCCGTCCCCGCGATCCCGGACACCTCGCTGGCGCCCGTCCTGGCCTGGGCCCAGGAGCGCCTCGACCTGCCGCTGACCGTCGCCGACCTGGCCGCCCGCGCCGCGACCAGCGCCGCCACGCTGCACCGCCGCTTCAGGGCCGAACTCGGCACCACCCCGCTGGCCTGGCTGACCGCCGAGCGGGTCGCGCTGGCATGCAGGCTCATCGAGAGAGGCGAGCTCCGGCTGGAGGCCGTCGCGCGCGCCAGCGGTCTGGGCACCTCCGCCAACCTGCGCACCCGGCTACGCCGCCAGACCGGCCTCAGCCCGTCCGCCTACCGCGCCCGGTTCGCCGCGTCCCCGAGGACTGAGCCGCGATCGTAAGAAAAGGCACCTGCCTGCCAATCGACGGGCCTTTCCTGCCAACCATCCGTGCTCCCTGCGGCGTTCAATGGGCGTGAGTGAACCGACGCAGGAAGCCGCGTACGCCACGTTCGCGGCCGCGGCGTGGAAACGCCACTACGGCCTGGCCACGCTGCTGACCGGCGACCCCCACCGCGCCGAAGAGCTCCTCCAGGACTGCCTGGTGAAGCTGTACGTGCGGTGGCGCCGGGTGGCCGACGGCGATCCGGACGCCTACCTGAAACGGATGCTGGTCAACGGCAACGTCAGCTGGTGGCGGCGCAGACGGCGCGAGTTGCTGACCGAGGCCCCCGAACGCCTCGACGCGCGCTCGAACTCCCCGCGGGAACCGGACGACGAGCTGCGCCGGGCGCTGCTCGCCCTGCCCCGCCAGCAGCGCGCCGTCGTCGTGCTGCGGCACTACGCCGACATGACGGAGGCGGCGACCGCCGGCCTCCTCGGATGTTCCGTCGGCACCGTCAAGAGCCAGCACTCCCGGGCGATGAAACGACTCCGTTCGACGCTCGCCCTTCCGCAGACCGAGGAGATCACACGATGAGCGATGAGCAGTTGACCCGGATGCTGCGGTCGGCGACCGACGGTCACCCGATCCCCAGCGCGCCGATCGAGGCCGTGGTGCACCGCGCCCGGCGCGCCCGGCGCAGGCGCCGCACGGCCGCCGGCGCCCTCGGCACCGGCGCGATCGCGCTGGTCGTGGCCGCCGCCACCATCGGCGGGAACGTCGCTTCGGGCGGCGGCGACGGCGACCAAGTGATCGTCCCCGGGCGCGGCGGCGACGTGACCCTGGCCGGTGCCACCGAGGCGACGGCGGGCACGACGTTCCACGTGAAACTGACCTGGACGCTGAGCTCGCGCGGTCGCCGCGAAACGGTGGAGACCTATCAGGGCGCCTTCGACGCCCCCAATCGGCGCGGCTACCTGCGCGGCCCCGGATCGGTGCCGATGGAGCAGCGCTTCATCGGCGACGACTGCTATGTGCTGCGCGGCAAGACATGGCGCAAGCTCGACCATGGGCTGAACGGGCTGACGCGCGGCACCACCGGCCCGCAGGAGCTGACCGCCGACCCCGGGCGGATGCTGCGGATGCTGGCCACGTTCGGAACGCTGACGCCCCAGGGCCGGTCCGGCAGCGGGGCGACGGCGGTGAAGACCTACACGTTCTCCCACGCGGCCCGTCCCGCCGAAGGATCGCCCGCCGGGACGCGGATCACAGGCACGGTGACGATCGGGATCGCGACGCGCAAGATCCAGAAGATCGTGCAGACCACCGTCATCACGAGCGCGACCCCCGAGATCGCCGACCGGGACCCCGTCCGCTTCACCTCCGTCACCGAGTTCTCCGACTACGGGACGCCGGTGAACGTGACGCGTCCGTCCACGTAGACGGACGACGCCGGCCCCGAGGCGCGGCTCGGGGCCGGCGACCGGCCTTGTTGGAGGAGAGCAGGTGACCGACCCCGACGCACGAACAGGTGTTGTGACGGGATCGCCGTGTGCTGCACACGGCTCAGGGTGATGTGGGTAGTGTCAACGTGGAGCCGAGTACCTGACTGAGGGGGTGGGCTCGATGAGCGTGCAGCCGCTCCACCAAGAGCCGGATCCGCGGGACCCGCAGGTCATCGTGGACAGTCTCCCCGAGGAAGAACGGGACTTCTTCCTCTCCCAGTACAGGGAACGTGCCCACGCCGCAGCCGACGACCTCACCGGCTACAAGGCGCTCCAGCGGTTCTTGAACGTGTGGAGCATTCGCGCGCGGACGCAACGTCCCTCCAGCAAGGAGATCCAAGACCGGATCCAGGAGATCCACGACGGCGCCCCCACGGTCCCGATCGAGGAAGTCCTCGCCCAGCAACTCGGCATGTCCCGCGCTGATGCCGCCGCCTGGTGGCAACAGAAAGTCGAACAAGCCGCAGAGGGTCGCTGAAGGTCGGCAAACTACGGCCCATGACCTACCGGGCCGAGCTCTCCCCAGAAGTGATCCGGCAGCTCGCCGGCATCCCCGAGCAGGCACGGCTCGCGCTCGCTGAGACCCTTGGCGTCATCGTCGCCGACCCTCACGACCCGACCACCAGCGAACCGACGCCGGACCCGCGGATCAGGCAGGCCGTGTTCGGCGGCGTGGGTCTCGTCGAGTACCTGATCTGGGACGAACTGCTCGTGGTAGTCGCGGTGGACCTCATCTGGGGTGGCTGATCCCGGCTTTAGCGGGCGGGGCGTTCGTAGATGAGTTCTCGGCCGTCGTCTTCGTCCCATTGCTCGCCTACGTGGGTGAAGCCTTGGCCGGCGATGGTGGCCAGGGACGCCTCGTTGTCGGGGCTGATCGTGGCGCGGACGGTGGTGACGGACGGTTCGGCGGCGGCGCGTTCGAGGAGGGCGGCGAGCATCGCGCGGGCGTAGCCCTTGCGGCGGTGGGCGGGGTCGACGGAGTAGGCGATCTCGACGGTCCCGTTCTCGTCCGGGGCGCCGTGGAAGCCCGCGTGGCCGACGACCACGCCCTCAGGCTCGGCGACGGCGGCCCGGACGATCCAGGGGGCGTGGGACGGGTCGCGGTCGAGTTGGGCGAGGCGGAAGCGCCACAGGAACTTCGCGTCGTCGGTGGTGAAGTAGTCGGTGAGGGGGACCCCGGCGACCGCGCCGGCGCCCTCCAGGTCGTCCTCCAGCAGGGCCTTCATCGCGGCGGGCGGCAGTTCGGCGAAGCGGACGGCGGGTGGCATGGGCGGCTCCTCGGGTCGGGGGCGATCACCTTATGTGGGTCGGCCCAACGGCCGCCAGCGATTAAACGGGGCGGCGGTTCTCCGCGTGGTGGTCGACGACGCGGAGCAGCAGTTCGGTGAGGCGGGCGCGCTCGTCCGGCGACAGGGGGGCGAGCAGGTCGTCCTGGATGCGGCCGAGGACCTCCTCGAGTTCCGCCAGGTGGCGGGAGCCCTCGGGGGTGAGCGTGATGACGTTGCGCCGCCGGTCGGACGGGTCGGGGGAGCGGTCGACCAGGTTCTTGGCGGCCAGCTCGTTCAGGGCGGCGACCACGTCGCTGCGGTCGATGGCCGAGCGGCGGCCGAGGTCGGCCTGGCTGGACGGGCCGTACTCGTCGAGGGCGGCGAGCAGCCGGTAGTGGTAGCCGCGGGCGCCGGCCGCGGCGAATCCCTCGGCGAGCAGGCGGTGGCTGTGCGCGGACGCCAGGTTGATCAGCCAGCTCGGGGTGTGCCGGAGCCGCGTGGGCGTCCGGTCGTCGGACGTCGTCATGCGGACAGTGTAGGGGCTTGTTGGTTCGGCCAACGATCAGCTAATGTTGGCAGCGCCAATGTTGGTGTCACCAATGAATGAGGAATCATGGACGACCGTGCCGAACTCTCCGCCCTCGTCAGCCGCCTGGGACTGTGGCTGGACGACAAGAGCCCCGGCGACGGGCGGGCCGTCTTCACCGAGGACGTCGAGGCCCGCACGCTGGGCGGCGTCGCGAAGGGGATCGAAGCCGTCGTCGCGCAGGCGCGCCGGAACCACACGGTGCCGACCCAGCACTTCATCACCAACCCCCTGATCGACGTGCACGGCGACCAGGCCGCGATCGGCGCGAACCTGCTGGTGGTCTTCGCCCGGGACGAAGGCCTGCGCCTCCTGGGCGAGCGCTACGAGTTGCGCGCCGTCCGGACGGCGGACGGATGGCGGATCAGCCGGGTCGAGGTCCGTCCGATCTGGGAAGCCGCGAATGTCTGAGACCGGCCCGCCTCACGGAGACGTGAGTTGGTCAGAGAGGGCCTTGAGGCGGGCGCGGGCGTCGGAGTCGTAGGCCTGGGCGTTCGCGCGCGCTTCCTGGAGCCCGTCGAAGAATCGGCCGGACACGTCGTCCAGGGCAGGGTCGGTGACGAGGCGGTGAGTGGCGCGGACGCCCTCCTCCAGAGTGCTGATCGGCGCGGACACCATCTTGGTCGGCATGTAGGTGGCCGGGTGCAGGGCGTTCGCGGTGACGCCCGTCCCGGCCAGTTCGGCGGCGAGGTCGATCGTGAACAGGATCTGGGCGAGCTTGCTCTGGCAGTACGCCCGCACCCCGCTGTACCCGCGAGTGATCATCACGTCGTCGAAGTCGATGGCCTGCTGGCCGAGGCTGCTGACGTTGACGATCCGGGCGGGCGCGGAGGCGGTCAGGGTGGGCAGCAGGAGCCGGGTGAGCAGGTAGCCGGACAGGTAGTTCACCTGGAACGTCAGCTCGTGGCCGTCCGCGCTCTCCCGCCGCGGGCCGTCGGCGCCGATGCCCGCGTTGTTGACCAGGACGTCCAGGCGCGGGTGGTCGGCGCGGACGGCCTCGGCGAGCGCGCGGGTCTCGGCGAGCGAGGACAGGTCGGCGCGGTACCAGGAGGCCCTGCCGCCGATCTCCTGGAGGGACGCCTCGCCGCGGCGGTCGTCCCGTCCGTGGACGAGGACCGTGGCGCCTTCGGCGGCCAGCTCGGCGGCCAGGGCGCGACCGAGCCCGTCGGTCGCGCCCGTGATGAGGATGGTCTGCTGATCGATGGGACGCATGTTCTCCATGGTGCCCGGCGCGCGGCGGTCAGGGGCGGTCGAAGAAGTCCTGGACGAGCTTGACGAACTCGTCGGGCCGCTCGGCCATCGCCACGTGGCCGGTGTCGAGCTCGGCGTACTCGCTGCCGCGGATGCCCGAGGACAGCTCCCAGTGGTTCTCGACGGGGATCGTCTGGTCGCGGGTCGCGCCGATGACCAGGGTGGGCGCCGCGACCCGGGGCAGCAGCGGCCGGATGTCGATCCGCGAGACCAGGTCGATCTGCCGCAGCCGGTCGTCGTTCAGGCCCATGAACGCGTGCTGCTGCTCGACCGCGTCATGCCCGATCCGGTTGAGGAACGCGCGGCTGAACGCGGTGAGTGTCGCGAACCGTCCGAAGCTCTCGGGGCTGCCGGCGAGGCTCGACCAGAGGGTCATGTACTGCCGGACGTACTCGTCGCCCGCGTGGGACAGGCCCGCGACGGGCACCAGCCGCCGGACGAGGTCCGGTCGCAGCGCCGCGGCCGCGACGGCGATCGGGGCGCCGAGCGAGAACCCGACCATGTCGGCGGGGCCCGTGCCGGCTTCCTCGATCACGGCGTTGACCTGCGCGCCGAGCCCCTCGATGGTGAGCGGGGAGCCGTCGTCGACGGCGGGGTCGCTGCCGGAGAGGTCGGGCAGGACGACGGTGCGGTGATCGGTGAACCGGTCGAGCATCTGGTCCCACATGGCCGAGCCGGGCCCGACGCCGTGCACGAGGACGAGCGCGGGACCCGAGCCTTCGACGCGGTAGGGGACGGTGGCGTTTCCAACTGTGACCTTCGGCATGGCGGTCGTCCTTCTCGGTGGTGTCGCTGGACGCCGTCAACGCTTGCAAGGCCGGGCCGCGATGAGAATCGGACGGCTCTGGCTAGGACAACCGGTCCCAGTCTCAGCTATACGGGCATTACGGACGGAGCGGAATCATGGGGGCATGGAGATGGACCGCAAGGAGCTCGCCGACTTTCTCCGCCGCTCCCGCGAGCGGCTCCGCCCGCAGGAGGTCGGGCTGGCGGCGGGCCCCCGGCGCCGCACCCCGGGGCTGCGCCGCGAGGAGGTGTCGCAGCTCGCCGGCATGTCGGCGGACTACTACATGCGCCTTGAGCAGGCCCGCAGCCCGCAGCCGTCCACGCAGCTGCTCGGCGCGCTCGCCCGCGCGCTGCGGCTCACGATCGACGAGCGCGACCACCTGTACGTCCTCGCCGGGCACCGGCCGCCCGCCGGGCCGTTCGCGGGCGAGTACGTCCGGCCGAGCATGCTGTACCTGCTGGACCGGCTGCACGAGACGCCGGCGCAGATCATCGGCGACCTCGGTGACCTGCTGGCGCAGAACGCGCTGGCCGAGGCCCTTTTCGGATGCGTCTGCACGGTCGAGGAGCCCAACCGGAACATCGTGTGGCGGTGGTTCACCGACCCGTTCGTCCGGGAGGCGTACCCGGAGGAGGAGCACGAGCCGCACGGCCGCCGGCACGTCGCCCAGCTGCGGGCGGCCGTCGCGCGGCGGGGCAACGACGCGGCGGCGTCCGCCCTGGTCGAACGGCTGCACGCGGCCAGCGACGAGTTCACCCGGGTCTGGGAACGGCACGAGGTCGCCGTCGAGCGCACCAGCCGGTTGAAGGTCGTGCACCCGGAGGTCGGCTTCATCGAGTTCGACACCGAGGCGCTGCTGACCCCGGCCGAGGACCAGCGGCTCTTCGTGTTCACACCGCCGCCCGGCACCGGCAGCATCGAGTCCCTCGACCTGCTGCGCGTCATCGGCCCCGAGACCGCGCACCGCAGCCACCGCTGACCGGCGTCACCCGGCGGTGAGCCGCCACAGGGACGTGGTCTCGGCGGCGCGGGCCGCGTGGAGGGGGTCGTCGGGATCGGCGGCGCGCGGGTGGCGCGGCGCGGTGTCGAGCCTGCCCGCGACCCGCAGGCCGGACGAGGCGATCATCTCCAGGAGCTCGTCCCGCGTGCGGAGGCCCAGGTGCTCGGCCAGGTCGGAAAGGATCAGCCAGCCTTCCCCGCCCGGTTCGAGGTGGTCGGCGAGACCGGACAGGAAGCCGCGGAGCATCCGGCTGCCCGGATCGTAGACGGCGTGCTCCAAGGGGGTGCTGGGCTTGCCCGGAACCCAGGGAGGGTTGCAGACAGCTAGACCGGCGCGTCCGTCCGGGAAGAGGTCGGCTTGCACGACCTCGACGTTCACGCTTAGCCGCTCGACGTTCTCCTGGGCGCAGGCCAGTGCGCGCGGGTCCTGGTCAGTGGCGACGACGTGCTCGATGCCACGACGTGCCAGTACCGCTGCCAGGACGCCCGTACCGGTTCCTATGTCGAACGCCGTTTTCGTCGGCGGTAGTGGTGCCTCGCCCACCAGGTCTACGTACTCGCCCCTGATCGGGGAGAAGACGCCGTAGTGGGGGTGTATGCGGTCGCCGCCGAGCGCCGGGATCGGGACGCCCTTCTCGCGCCATTCGTGGGCGCCGATCAGGCCGAGCAGTTCTCGCAGTGAGGTGATGTAGGGCTGGTCGTCCGGCCCGTAGGCCTCCGTGCAGGCGTCCTGGACGTCCGGGGCTCGCCGTAGCGGAATCACGTGACCGGGGTCGAACGGTATGAGCAGCATGCCGAGCGTCCGCGCGCGCTGGGCGCGTGCCTGCCGGTACAGGTGGAACGCCTGCGCGCGGTCCGGTTCGGGCTTGTTCTTGCGCCGCCGTGGGGGACGGTCGATCCGGCGTGCCATGGCCTGGAGAAGCTGCCGCGCGTTCTGGAAGTCACCGCGCCACAGAAGCGCGGTGCCTTCGCACGCCAGGCGATAGGCGTCGTCCGCGCGCGTCTCGTCGTCGGCGAGCACGACGCGGCGGGGCGGCTGGGCGCCGCTCTCCGACCGCCAGCGGACGCGATGGTCCCGGCCGCCCTCCTGCCAGGAGATCTCGTCCACAGGAGTACCGTATCGGCGTGCGTCTACCTGGGGCATTGCATGCCGCCAACGAAGGCCTCGCCTTCCTGCTGGAACTCGCCGCCATCGCGGCGCTCGCCTGGTGGGGTTTCACGACGGGCGGGAACGTGCTGGTCAACATCGTCCTGGGGCTCGGGGCGCCCGCGGCCGCGATCGTCCTGTGGGGCATGTTCGCCGCGCCACGGGCCCGCTTCAAGATCCCGCTGGCGCTCGTCCTGCTGGTGAAGGCCGCCGTTTTCGGTGCCGGCGCGCTCGCCTTCTACGGCGTCGGCCATGCCGCGGCGGCCGTCGCCTTCGCGGTTATCGCCCTGCTCAACACGGCCCTCGCGACCGCCGACCGCGAGGCCCACTTCCGCACGGCCGCCGAGTGAGGCGTCCGCCGGCCCGCCCTCAGGCGAGGTCGGCGCTGGAAAGGTGGGTGGACGTCTCGGCCAGCCTGTGCAGGGCCGCCTCCGAGGGCGAGCCAGGTTCGGCGGCGTAGAGCATGAGGCGGCTGAGGTCGGGGTCGCCGGGCAGGTGCAGGGTCTCGAACGGCAGGACGAGCCGTCCCACCTCGGGATGGTCGATGCGGGCCTCGCCGTTCGTCAGGTCCGTGACGTGGTGCGCCGACCACAGGCGGCCGAACTCCGGACTCCGCTCCCGCAGGCAGTCGATGACGGCGCGCAGGTGCGGGTCGTCCGGGTCCTGGCCGGAGCGGAACCGCAGGTAGGCCGCGTTGCGGCGGGCCACCGTCGGCCAGTTGGCGCCGAGCCGGGCCTTGTAGTCGGGGTTCAGGTGGATCTGGTGCGACCAGGTCCGCTCGTCCGGCGGGACGTTCGCCAGGTCGACGAACACGGCGGCGGTGAGCCGGTTCCACGCGACCACGTTCGTGTAATGCCCGACGACATAGGCGGGCGCGTGCGTGAACGCGTCGAGCAGGTGCTGCAGCGGGGCCCGCAGGCGCGGAGGCGCGGTGACGGGCGCGCGGCGCGGCGGGTGGGCGAGCCGGTGCAGGTGGGCGTGCTCGTCGCCGTCCAGCCGAAGCGCCCGCGAGATCGCGTCCAGGACCTCGGTGGACACGCCGTCGGCGGTGCCCTGCTCAAGCCTGATGTAGTACGCGACGCTGACCCCGGCGAGCTGCGCCAGCTCCTCGCGCCGCAGGCCGGGGACGCGCCGCCGCGTCCCGTAGGAGGGCAGGCCGGCGTCGTCGGGACGCAGCCGCGCCCGCCGCGACTTGAGGAACTCGCCGAGTTCGCCGTTGCGCGCCATGCAGCCGAGGCTATCCGGGGCCGCCCCGGGCGAGGATCGACGGGTCAGGCGGTCCTGGTGGTGATGTCACCGTTGCTCGTGGTCAGGTCGAGCAGGTGCCGGCCGGACGAGTCGCCCGGGATGCCGAGCTTCCGGTCGCCGTTGCTGGTGTGCGTGCTGACGCGGTAGCGCCCTTGCGGCATGGTGAGGGTGATGTCGCCGTTGGACGTCTTCGCGCGGACGTTCTGCGGGGAACCGGGCGTCAGGGTGATCGAGCCGTTGGACGTCTCGGCGTCGACGGCGCCCTTGAGGCCGCTCCCCCGGATCTTGCCGTTGGACGTCCGGGCCTTGACCGGCCCCTCGACACCGTCGAGATGGACCGAGCCTGAATGAGTGGACACGTCCACCTTGCCCACCTTCGACAGGGTGATGGAGCCGTTCGAGGTGCTGCCGGACACGGGGACGCCGGCCGGGAGTTCGACCGTGTAGCTCACCGAGCAGCGGGAGCCGCAGCCGCGCAGCGTAAGGACGCCGTTCTCGATCTGGTGCGTGGGCCCGTCGGGCTTGTCACCGCGGTACTTGACCTCCCGGTGCAGGGTCATCTTGGGCGCCCCACCGCGCAGCGTCACGCTGCCGGACCCGATCTGGTCCAGCCGCACAGCGGTGACCTTGCCCTTCAGCGTGGCGTCGTCCTCGTAGGTGGAAGCGAATGCCACGTCGCATGCGCTGAGGGCGGTCACGCTGACCGCGGCTAGGGCGAGGGCGAGAACCTTGCCACGCACTGGGAAGCCTCCTGGTCGATCCGGCTGAACGCTGCTGAGCCTAGGAAGACGGGTCCCGGATGGCCGTCACGCCAGGGAGCCAGGTTGGCTCTCCCTCCCAGGTCGCTGAGCCTGCTACTGGGAGTAGTACGAACGGGCGGGGACTGGGTAAGCGCGCCCAGCGCAACGAGGGTCTCTGCCATGACCGCACTCACCACCGCTGTGTCCGCTCCCCAGGAGCGGATGTCGTCACGGCACAAGCTGGTACTGACCCTCCTGCTCGGCGCGCAGTTCATGCTCGCCATCGACTTCTCCATCCTGAACGTGGCGATGCCCGTCGTCGGCAGAGGACTGGGCTTCGGACTGGACCAACTCCAGTGGATCGCCACCGCGTTCGCCCTCCCCGCTGCCGGATTCACGCTGCTGTTCGGCCGCGTGGCCGATCTGTTCGGGCGGCGCCGGATGCTGCTCGCGGGCATGGCGCTCCTGGCCGGAGGGTCCCTGGTCGGCGGGCTGGCCACCTCACCGGCGCTGCTGCTCACCGGACGCGTCCTTCAGGGGCTCGCCACGGCGATCGCCACCCCGGCCGCGCTGTCGCTGCTCACCACGTCCTTCCCGGAGGGGACGCTGCGGACGCGGGCGCTCGGGCTCAGCGGCGCGCTGATGTCGGCCGGGTTCACCGTCGGCGCGATCCTCGGCGGGCTGCTGACCGACCTGCTGAGCTGGCGCTGGGCCTTCCTCGTCAACGTGCCGGTGGCGGTGCTGATCCTCGCGGTCACGCCCGCCGTGGTCGCGGAGAGCCGGTCCCGGGACGGGGCGAGGCTGGACGTTCCCGGCGCGGTGACCGTGACCGGCGGCCTCCTCGCCCTCGTCTACGGGATCACGTCCGCCGGGTCGGCCGGCTGGGGCTCCCCGGCCGCGCTCGGCGCGCTGGCCGCCGCCGCGGTCCTGCTCACCGCGTTCATCCTGGTCGAGCGGCGGTCCCCGGCCCCGCTCGCGCCGCTGAGCGTCCTCACCCGCCGCACCGTCACCTGGGGCAACGTGGGCGGTTTCGTCGCGTTCGCCACGGAGACGTCGCTGGTGTTCCTGATGACGCTCTACCTCCAGAAGGTCCTGGGCTTCTCGCCGCTGGCGACCGGGCTGGCGCTCGGCGTCCTCGGCGCGGGGACGTTCGCCGGAGGCGTCGCCGCGCCCCGCCTCATGGGACGGCTCGGCGGCCGGGCGACGCTCGTGTCCGGCCTCGTCCTGCAGGCCGCCGCCACCGTCGCGCTGCTGGGCCTCGGGGAGTCGCGCGGCGCCCTCGGCCTGCTGCTCGCCGCCACCGCGATCGGCGGGTTCGGGAACCTCGTCGCGATCGTCGCCTTCATGGGGATCGCGACGTCCGGGCTGCCGGACCGCGAGCAGGGCCTCGCGACCGGGCTCGCCACGATGACGCAGCAGGTCGCGATCACCCTCGGCATCCCGGTGATGAGCGCGGTGGCCACGGCGAACGCGTCCGTCCTCGGCGGCGTCCACACGGCGACGGCCGTGAACGTCGCCGTCGTCCTCGCGGGAGCGGCCCTCGCCGGCGCGTTCCTGCGCCGTTCGTAGGGGACCGCCGTGGATCTCGAACTCGAAGGCAGGGTCTACATCGTGACCGGCGCGTCCGCCGGGATCGGCGAGGCGACCGCCGCCCTCCTGGCCCGCGAGGGAGCCCAGGTCGTGCGGGTGGCGCGCTCCCCCGTCGACGTGGCCGCCGACCTCACCCGGCCCGACGCCGCGCAGCAGATCGTGGACGTCGCGCTGGAACGGCACGGACGCCTTGACGGCCTCGTCAACAACGCGGGCGCCCTCGAATCGCGGATCGGTTTCCTCGACGTCACCGACGCCCAATGGCACGCGACGTTCGAGCTCAACCTGCACGCTGCAGTGCGCATGGCCCGGGCCGCACTGCCCGCACTCATCGACCAGGGGGCGGGGAGCATCGTGCACGTCTCAAGCGAGGCCGCCCGTTTCCCCGACACGCCACTGGTCGACTATGCGGCGTCCAAGACGGCGCTGCTGTCGGTGTCCAAGACGCTGGCGGGGGAGTTCGGACCCTGCGGGATCCGTTCCAACGTCGTCGCTCCTGGCCCGACCCGTACGCGGCTGTGGGACGAGCCCGGAGGGTTCGCCGACCAGCTCGCCGACCAGTACGGCCTACCGGTGGAGGAGGCGATCCAACGGTTCGTCCAGGACGAACGGCGGCTCCCCACCGGACGGCTTGGCACGCCCCAGGACGTCGCACGGGTCATCACTTTCCTGCTGTCACCGCTGGCCGCCCAAGTCACCGGCGCCGAATGGGCCGTGGACGGGGGAGCGCTACGGCAACTCTGAGCCGGCGTGCCGGACGTCACGGGCGTCCGGCACGCTGCCCCCCTTGGCGAAACAGACAGTAAGGCCAGGTCAGGCCGGAACCTTGTCGAGGAACCCGGTCACCCGGTCGAAGCGGCCCTCGTCGTCGAACGTCGCCACGTCGAAGCCGACCACGATCGCCTCGCCGCCCTCCGGACCCAGCTCCCAGGTGAAGCGGGCCACGTTGTGGTGGGCGTCCACCGTCCCCGCCGCACGGAACACCAGGCCGGGGAACTGCTGCTGAGCGGCTCCGACGAACGCGTCGATCGCGTCGCGTCCCTCCGCCACGCCGAGCGGGTCCACGTAGACGGGGCTCTCCGTCCACAGCTCGTCGATCGCGGCGCGCCGCGCGGCCGGGTCGGTCTCGTTCCACACGGCCAGGTAGCGCTCGACCCGCTGCTGCACATCGCTCATGTCATGACTCCCATCTGGTTCTTCGGGTTCGTCGCCCCGATGACCTCTACGGTGCCGGGCCCGCGGCGGAAGATCGATTACCTGGGACGTCATGCCCGCGCATCCGCTGACCTGGGCCGCGACGATGATGTCGGATTTCTGCCAGTGAGAACCCCTGACCATCGGTGATGCTGGAGGCATGCACGAGGACGTGGAAAGGTGCGTGCGGGCCTTCCAGGCGAAGGACGCCCGCTTCGACGGATGGTTCTTCGGCGGGGTCGTGACCACCGGGATCTACTGCCGTCCCAGCTGTCCCGTGGTCCCGCCCAAGCCGGAGAACATGCGCTTCTACCCGAGCGCTGCCGCCGCCCAGCAGGCCGGGTTCCGGGCCTGCAAACGGTGCCGTCCCGACACGTCCCCAGGCTCCCCCGAATGGAACCACCGCGCCGACGTCGTTGCTCGGGCCATGCGCCTCATCGCCGATGGCGTCGTCGACCGAGAGGGCGTTCCCGGCCTCGCGGCACGGCTCGGCTACAGCACGCGGCAGATAGAGCGCCAGCTCAACGCCGAACTAGGCGCGGGCCCACTCGCCCTGGCACGCGCCCAGCGCGCGCAGACGGCGCGGCTCCTCATCGAGACGACTGCCCTTCCCATGGGGGACGTCGCTTTCGCGGCGGGGTTCGCCAGCATCCGCGCTTTCAACGACACCGTCCGCGCGGTTTTCGCGCTCACCCCGTCCGCCCTGCGTGACCGCGTCGCGAAGGGACATCCACCGGCCGGGGCCGGTGTGCTGTCCCTGCGGCTGCCGTTCCGGGTCCCGCTGTGCCCGGACAACCTGTTCGGGCACCTCGCCGCCACCGCCGTCCCCGGCGTCGAGGAGTGGCGGGACGGCGCGTTCCGCCGCTCCATGCGGCTGCCCCACGGGCACGGCATCGCCACCCTGCGGCCCCGGCCGGACCACGTCGCCTGCACGCTCAGCCTCAGCGACCTGCGCGACCTCCCCATCGCGATCAGCCGCTGCCGCTGGATGCTCGACCTGGACGCCGATCCCGTCGCCGTGGACGACCTCCTCCGCACCGACCCCGTCCTCGCGCCGCTCGTGGACAAGGCCCCCGGGCGCCGCGTGCCCCGCACCGTGGACGCCCCCGAGTTCGCCGTCCGCGCCGTCCTGGGCCAGCAGGTCTCGACGGCAGCGGCCCGCACCCACGCGGCGCGCCTGGTCACCGCCTACGGCGACCCCATCGACGACCCAGGCGGCGGGCTGACGCATCTCTTCCCGACCCCCGCTGCCCTTGCCGAACTCGACCCGGAGTCCCTCGCCTTCCCCAAGACCCGCCGCACCACCCTCACGACCCTTGTCGACGCTCTCGCCAAGGGGGAGATCGACCTCGGTGTAGGGAGCGATTGGGACGAGGCCCGCGCGCGCTTGTCCGCCCTACCCGGCTTCGGTCCGTGGACCGTCGAGACGATCGCGATGCGAGCCCTCGGTGACCCGGACGCGTTCATCCCCGGCGACCTCGGCGTCAGGGCGGCAGCCGCGACACTCGAACTTCCCGCCACCCCTGCGGCCCTCACCCGACGCGCCGCACAATGGCGGCCATGGCGCGCCTACTCCGTCCAGTACCTGTGGGCCACCCTCGACCACGCCATCAACCTGCTTCCCGCGAACTGAAGGAACCGCTGTGGAAACAACGCACGTCGTCATAGAGAGCGTCGTAGGTACGCTCACTTTGGTCGCCACCGACGGCGCCCTGTCCGGGCTCTACATGGAGATGCAGCGGCACCGTCCAGCCCAGGAGACCTTCGGCGCCCCAGGCGACCCCGAAGACGAACCCTTCGCGACCGTCGCCGCACAACTCTCCGCGTACTTCGCAGGCGACCTGACCGAGTTCGACCTGCCGCTCCGCCTCCGCGGGACGCCCTTCCAGGAGCGTGTCTGGGCCGCCCTCCAGGAGATCCCCTACGGGGAGACCGTCACCTACGGCGAACTCGCCGCCGAGATCGGCAGCCCGTCCGCGTCCCGCGCGGTCGGCCTCGCCAACGGGCGCAACCCGGTCGGCGTCATCGTGCCCTGCCACCGCGTCGTCGGCTCCACCGGCTCCCTCACCGGTTACGGCGGCGGCCTCGACCGCAAGCGCTACCTCCTCGACTTCGAGCGCAAGGTCAGGGCCACCGAGAACGCGCTCTTCTGACCCTCGCGGAGGATTGTCGGAGCCGCGGGTTACCGTGCTCGTGATGGCCGTCCAACCGGAGAAGGGCTGATCGAGGTGGAGTTCCGAGTCGAGCGCCAGACGCTGGCCGACGCGGTGGCGTGGGCTGCGCGGACGCTGCCGGCACGTCCCGCGCTCCCCGTTCTCGCGGGCATGCTCATCGAGGTCACCGGGCAGGGCGAGCTCACCCTCGGCGCGTTCGACTACGAGGTGTCCGCCCACGCCACCGACGAGGCGGCCGTGGCGGAGCCGGGCCGCGCCCTCGTCCCCGGGCGGCTTCTGTCCGACATCGTGCGCAACCTCCCGAACCAGCCCGTGGACGTCTTCACCAAGGGCTCCGAGGTCGTCGTCCGCTGCGGGCCCGCCGAGTTCGGCCTCCTGACGCTCCCCGTCGAGGACTACCCCACCCTCCCCGAGCCGCCCGCCGTCGCCGGCACCGTCCCCGGCGACCTGTTCGCCACCGCCGTCGCGCAGGTCACCCCGGCGGCCGGACGCGACGACACCCTGCCCATGCTCACCGGCGTCCGGATCGACATCGAGGGCGACACGATGTGGCTCGCCTGCACCGACCGGTACCGCATCGCGGCCCGCGAGCTGACCTGGTCCCCCGGGGAGCCCGACTTCACCGCCGGGGTCGTCGTCCCCGCCCGCACCCTCGCCGACACCGCCAAAGCGATCAAGCGCGGCGCGGACGTCTCCATCGGCCTCGGCGGCACCGCCGACACCCTGATCGGCATCTCCGGCGGCGGCCGCAGCATGACCAGCCGGCTCCTCGACGACCAGTACATCAACTACCGGTCCCGCCTCACCGGCACCTGGACGTCGGTCGCCGAGATCCGCGTGGCCCCCTTCGTCGAGGCGATCAAGCGCGCCGCCCTCGTCACCGAGCGCGGCACCCCGGTCCGGCTGGCCTTCACCGCCGACGAGGTCCGCATCCGCGCCGCCACCGGCGACTCCGCCCGCGCCAACGAGAGCGTCGGCGCCCACCTCGACGGCGACGACATCGACATCGCCTTCGCCCCCCAGTACCTGCTCGACGGCCTCGCGGGCATCGACACCGAGTTCGCCCGCCTCGAATGCACCGGCCCCACCAAGGCCGCCCTCCTCACCGCGATCCCCGACAAGAAGGACGACGAGCCCGCCCCGGAGAACACCGACACCGGCTACCGCTACCTGGCCATGCCCGTCCGCCTCACCAGCTAGCCCCGCCTTGGCGCGCCCCACCAGGTCCCGTTTTGATGGTGGACGCGGTTCCAGTCGTCGCAGGAGGCGTCGTCGGGCACTGGGACGAGCATCGCTTCCGCCTCGGCGCACACGTGCTCGATCTGGCTCGCCCTCAGACGTCGACAGTCCCAGAGCAACTCAGCCATCTCGGCCGCCAGCGGATCCTCAGGCGGTGTCACCTCGGACAGGTCGGTGCCGGTGATGGCCGCGAGGTCCGCGGCGGGGATGCCGAGGGCGGTCGCGAAGCCGCCCACCCAGGTCGGTCTCAACGGAACGGTGCCCGCGGCGATGTGGCCGTAGGTGGTGGCGGCCAGGTACATGCGACCTCGGGTCAGCAGGTGAAGTGTCTTGGCGGCGTTGATCGGGGATTGGAGGTTCCGGTTGGCGCACAGCATGGTGACGAGCATCGCGCCCAAGCCACCGTCCCCCCGGTAGAAGGCACGCGGCGGATCGGCCGGACGGATGCGGGGCAGTTGGGGCAGATGTTCGACCGTTTCGTGGATGTGGGTCCGCTGATCTGCCGGCAGGGCCATCACGACATGGATGAGGTTCACGAGGCCGGAGCCTGCTGCCGCTTCGCAGGGCTGAAGGGCCTCCGGCACCGGGAATCCGGCGATCACGAAGAGGTCGGCGGTGTGAAAACCCAGCGCGGCTGCAAGGCCGTCGACCTGCGACGCGGACGGGGGCACGCCGTCGGCCATCGAGCGCAGCTCAGAATCCGGGATGCCGGACGCTGAGGCCAGCCAGGCGATGTCCGTCTGGCGGTAGTCGAGGAGCCGCGTCAACAACCCGCCAAAGTCGGGGTAATTCGCCATGCCGCCAACTTAATCCGACGAGGACCCAACGGCCGGACAGGCACGGCGCCGGCTGGGCACCCGCTCCGACACCCACGAGATCATCACCGCCGCTCACCGCTACCAGGAGCTCCTCACGGGCATCCCCACCCGGAATGGAACATCGAGAACCTTCAAGCGGCCTGGCGATCACCCACCGCCTGGGAGAACCCGGCCAAGACCGGCCACCCGGCTGTTAGGCGGACAGCGCGACGCGCTCACCCGATGGGGCGACACCCAGCGATGCCGGTTCAGTGCCGTCCGGCGGCACCATCAAGCTGAACAGCAGGCCACTTCAAATGGGACAACCGCCCGCCCACATGTCCGAAGGGAAGTGGCCAACCGGGGTCAGAGGCATGGGCGTTGGGCAGATCAACCCGGACCTCACCGTGAGGCGTGGGGTCAGAGGTCGAGGACGGCTAGGACGAAGCGGACTTCCTGGGTGCTCGTGTTGCCGTAGGAGTGAGGGCGGTCGCCGACGAAGACGGCGGCCGTGCCGGCCTCGACGAGGTCGGTACGCCCGTCCACGCCCAGGGTGAGCGTGCCCTCCTGGACGTACACGATCTCCTTGGTGCCCGGTACGTGCGCGTCGCTCTCGCGCGTCTCGCCAGGCTGGAGCACCCAGTTCCACAGCTCCAGCGACGGGCGCGGGTCACTGCCGGCCAGCAGCGTTCCCGTCCCGCCGCGCTCGCCCTCCCACAGCACGACATGCCGCTCCGGCCGGAACATCCGCACCGGTGGCTCCTCCTCGACCTGGACGAGCCGGGTGAGCGGCACCCCGAGCGCGTCGGAGATCCGGATGAGCGTCCCCAGGTTCGGGTTGCCGCGCCCCTGCTCCAGCCCGACCAGCACGCCCTTGCTCACCCCGGCGCGCCCGGCGAGCTCGTCCAGGCTCCACCCGTGCCCGGCCCGCAGCGCCCGCACCGTCCGCGCCACGGCCTCGCCGATCGCCTCCTGACCGCTCAAGCGCCCTCCAGCCGCCTCGCTCCGGTCCGCCGCATGCCAGTCTCCCGCACGCGCGAGGCACGTCGCCGGGACGGCCGGGCGCCGCCTCACTTGGGACCACCGCGGTCGGTCGGTATGATGATATGTCGATATCATTAAAGTGACCGTGCGGAGGATGGGGATGCTGGAGCGAATCGTGGTGGACGAGGCCGTGCGGGAGCTGCGTCCCGACTTCGCCGTGCTCGTCATGACCGCCGAAGGGCTGGAGAACGGGCCGAGCGACGAGATCGGCGAGGGATGGCTGGCCGAGGCGGCGAAGGCGGCGGACGCGGACGACCCGCACGTCGAGGCGTGGCGCGAGGCCTACCGCGCGTTCGGGGCCAAGCCGCAGCGGACCCGGCCCTCGGTGGACGCGCTGCTGCGCCGCGCCGACGCGCTCCCGTCCATCAACAGGGTCGTGGACGCCTACAACGCCGTGAGCGTCGAGTACGCGCTGCCCATCGGCGGCGAGGACCTGGACGCCTACCGGGGTCCGGCGCGGCTGGTCAGGGCCACCGGCGACGAGCCGTTCGACGTGGTCGCGGGCGGTGAGCCCGCGGTCGAGCACCCGAATCCCGGCGAGGTCGTCTGGCGGGACGACCAGGGCGTCACCTGCCGGCGCTGGAACTGGCGCCAGTGCGTCCGGACACGGCTGACGGAGACCACGAAGAACGGCCTGTTCCTCCTCGAACGCCTTGAGCCGTACCCCCTCGACCGCCTGGCCGAGGCCGGCGACCGGCTCGCGGAGCGGCTGCGGACGATCTCGCCCGGCGTGCGGATCGAGACCAGGCTGATCGGCGGGCGTTGATGGTCACGGTTCTCGCCCTGGCCGCCGCCCTCGCCTACGGGGTCGCCGACTTCCTCGGCGGGACCGTGACCCGCGGATCGACCGCGATCAGAGCGCTGACCTGGTGCGTTCCGATCGGGCTGGCGGTCGTGCTGGTGTCGGCGCTGCTCACCGGCGGTGACGTGAGCCCCGGACCGATGGCCTGGGGGTTCGTGGCCGGTCTCTGCGGCGGCACCGGGCTGATCGCGTTCTACCGGGCCCTCGCGCGGGGCCCGATGAGCGTGGTGGCGCCGGTGTCGGCGCTGGCCGCGGCCGTGATCCCGGTGGCCGTGGGCGTCGCCCAGGGCGAGCGGCTGGACGCGTCCGTCCTGCTCGGCGTCCTGCTCTGCCTGGTCGCGATCGGCCTGGTCAGCATGGAGGCCGGTGATGGGCCGGCGGCTGAGGCGGCCGGACGGCGGCGGCTCCTGGACTCGGGCCCGGTGATGGCCGGCCTGTCCGGCAGTTGCTTCGGTGTCTTCTTCGTCCTGCTGAAGGAGGCGGGTGACGGCAGCGGGCTCTGGCCGATCGTCGGCGCCCGCCTCGGCAACCTCGCCATCGTGGCGGTCGCGCTGCTGTTCCTGGCGGCTCGCGGCGGCGACGCGGGCCCGAGGCTGTCCGGCCGGAAGCTGGTCGTCCTGGCGCTGCTGTCCGGGAGCCTCGATGCGGGCGCGAACGTGCTGTACTTCCTCGCGGTCCACAACGGCATGCTCAGTCTCGCGGCCGTCCTCACGTCCCTCTACCCGGCGATCACCGTCCTGCTGGCGAGGGTCGCCTACAGCGAGCGCCTGCGGGCCGTCCAGCGCGTCGGCATGGCCGTCGCCATAGCCGGTGTGGCCCTCGTCACCGTCGGCTGACCGCTCCCCACAGCCGTTCACGCCGCCCTTCCGGCAGGCGGGGGCGGCGGTGCCCGTGAAGCACGAAGGCCGCCGGCCCGGGTCGGGCGGCGGCCATCGCGGTGGCGGTGGTGGTGGGATTCGAACCCACGGAAGCTTGCACTTCACACGCTTTCGAGGCGTGCGCCCTCGTCCACTAGGCGACACCACCGCGGGAGAGCCTACCCGACTCTGCGGCGCGCGAAGAACTCGATTAGCGGGGCGGCGCACTCGTCGGCCATCACCTCGGCGATCACCTCGGGGCGATGGTTGAGGCGCCGGTCGCGGACGACGTCCCACAGCGACCCGACCGCGCCCGCCTTCGGGTCGACCGCGCCGTAGACGACGCGGTCCAGCCGGGCCTGGACGGACGCCCCCGCGCACATCGTGCACGGCTCCAGCGTCACGACGAGCGTGCAGCCGGACAGGCGCCACTCGCCGAGGACCGCCGCCGCCCGCCGCATCGCGACGATCTCCGCGTGGCCGGTCGGGTCGGCGGTCCGCTCGCGCTCGTTGCGGCCCGTTCCGATGATCTCGCCGGACGCGTCGAGGACGACGGCGCCGACGGGGATCTCGCCGTCCGCGGCCGCCTCGCGGGCCGCGTCGAGGGCCCGGAGCATCGCCGGCCGGAACGTCGCGACGACCGGATCGCGCGCGTCAGTCACGGAGGCGGTCGAACTCCTCGCCGAATCCGGCCTGCTCGGCGACGGCGAGGAGCGCGTCGCCGGGCAGGGCGCGCTCGCCGAGCTCGCCGAGCCGCCCGGCGTCGACCCCGAGATCCTCCAGCAGGGCCGCGTCGCCCGCGGCGTCGCCGTCCGGCACCTCGCCGACGAGCTGCTGGAACAGCGAGGCGAGCCCGTCCTCGCGGACGGCCGAGATGTAGGGGCGCGGCTCGTCGTCGCGGTCGAGCCGGACGATCGCGAACCAGTCGTCGTCCTGCTCGACCAGCAGCACGACCGGGTCGCCGTAGGACTCGACGGCGGCCTCCCGCATCAGGTCGGCGACGTCGTCGACGGTCTCCGCCTCGTCGAGCACGGCCTCGGCTCCGACCCAGCCCTGGGGGGTCTGCGCGAACACGGCGGCGAAGTAGGACACGTGCTCATTGTGACCCACGCCGTCTGCCCGGTCACACCCCCTGTGCGCGGGAATCGGAGCCCGGCTGCCCGGAAGCGGTTGTGAATAAACTTCGCGTTCTTGTCCGGTGACGGACGTCCCGCGTCCTTCCCTCGATTCACGCGAGTCCGCATACTGCTCAGCGATCGCCATCCCGGGAGGAGTGCCATGGGTGCGGACGAACTGACCAGGCGCGGGTTCCTGGCGGGGACGGCGGGCGCCGCGGCGATCATCGCGGCGGGCACCGCCTCCGGATCGTCGGCCCAGGCCCACGCGGCGGAACTGGCCGCCGCCCGGCGCGCCCCCGTCGGCGATCTCCCCGATCCGGAGGAGTCCGGCATCGACCACATCGTCGTGGTGATGATGGAGAACCGGTCATTCGACCACTACATGGGCTGGCTGCCCGGCGCCGACGGCCGCCAGGCCGGGCTCACCTTCACCGACGCCGACGGCAACGCGCACGACACCCACCACCTGAAGGTGCCGTGGGGGTGCGGCTTCAACGACCCCGACCACTCCTACCAGGGCGGACGGACCGAATACAACGGCGGCCGGTGCGACGGATGGCTGCGCGCCGGCGACAACGACGTGTTCTCCATCGGCTACTACGAGGGCCCGGACCTCGGCTTCCACGGCCGCGCCGCCCTCGACTGGACGGTCTGCGACCGCTACTTCCCGGCGGTCATGTCGTCCACCTTCCCCAACCGGATCTTCCAGCACGCCGGGCAGACCGACCGGACGTCCAACTCGCTGACGATCTCGGAGACCACCACGATCTGGGACCGGCTCAAGGCCAGAGGGATCTCCTGCCGGTACTACTTCAGCGACGTGCCGTTCACCGCGCTGTGGGGCCTGCGGCACCTCGACATCAGCCGGAACATCGCCGAGTTCCGCGCCGACGCCCGCGACGGCCGGCTGCCCGCGGTCAGCTTCGTCGAGCCGGGCTTCCTCGGCGAGCTGTTCCTGCCGGGCATGTCCGAGGACGAGCACCCGCTCGCCGACATCCGCTTCGGCCAGGCGTTCCTCAACGAGGTCTACACGGCGCTCGTCACCTCGCCGAACTGGCCCCGCACGCTGTTCGTCATCAACTACGACGAGTGGGGCGGGTTCTTCGACCACGTCCCGCCGCCGGAGGGGCCCGACCCGCGGCCCGACCTCGGCACCGGCCTGCGCGGCTTCCGCGTCCCCTGCCTGCTGATCTCCCCGCGGGCGCGGCGCGGGGCCGTCGCGCACGAGGTGTACGACCACACGTCCGTCCTAAAGGCGATCGAGTGGCGCTGGGGCCTGGAGCCGCTGACCGTGCGGGACGCCGCGGCCCGCAACATCGCGGAGGTCCTCAACTTCACCGACCCGCCCGACACGCGCGCCCCCCGCTACGACGCCAGGCGCCCGATCAGCCTCGGCTGCCTCGACCCGCAGCACAGCCACACCGGCGACGACTGGGCGGGTCTCAGCGACTACGCACGGCGCAGCGGCTTCCCGAGCTGACCCTCGGGCAGGGCGGCGGGGCAGGGCGGGCAGGTCAGGGGACGGCGTCGAGGGCGCGTTCGAAGGCCGGGGCGAACCCGATGCGGCCGGCGATGCTGAGGAGCATCTCGTCCGGATAGAGCTCCAGGTCGCCCGAGATCGCGCCGAGCTCCATCTCGTCCAGCCCGAGGTCGGCGAAGATTGACATGTCGCCGACCGGGAGGACCTGGTCGAGCTCCTCCTCGTCCGGGATCGGGATGTCGAGGTAGTCCAGGACCTGGCCGGCGAGCGGCCAGTCGACCGACGCGGTCACATCCGACAGGAACACCATGACCTCGTCGCCGAGCAGGCGGATCGCGACGAAGAAGTCGTCGCCGACCGAGACCAGGCCGACCGTGCCGCCGAGGCTCGGCTGCTGGCGCAGGGCATGGATCAGCCCCGCGAGGTCCTCGGTCAGCGCGACCGGAAGGATCTCGGCCTCCCAGCCCTCGTCTTCCCGGTACACCACGACGGCGAAGTCCGTCGCGTCCACATCCGTCATTTCCACCCCACCGGCACGTCTCCTGCCAGGGCATGGTCGCAGATGCGGCGCGCACGCGCGTGCCCCACCACCAAACTCGCCGCCGCACCCGGAGATGAGGCCGGGAGCCTGCGCCGATCACGGTGCCCGGCGGCATGAACCTAACCGATCTGGATCAATTGATGCGGAACGTGCGCCGGCGAAGTGCCGCGTGGATCCGCGCGCGGCGTGACCGGTGCGGCGTCACACGGCGGCGCAGCTCGCGGGCCTCGGCGAGTTCGCGCAGGAAGACGGCCCTGCGGCGCAGGTGCTCGCGCACCTGCTCGGGGGAGATGTCGCCCTGGGGCCCGGGGCGCCGGGCGGCGTCCTCGGCTGTGACTTCGGTCACCGCGGGGTCGGCGGTCGGGGGACGGTCGTCGTCGGAGGCCTGAGCGCGAGCGGGCGGATCGGGCGCGGATTCCCGGGCCCGCGAGCCGCTCGGCTGCTGATCGCTCTCGCTGTTCATACCGCCATCCTGCCCAGCTCAGCGGCGACCTATCCTGGCGCCCCGAACCGCCCGGCGGGGTGGGCTACCGTGAGCGCATGCAGACCCTCGCCGTCGACCACCCGCTCGTCGCGCACAAGCTCACGACCCTGCGGGACGTCCGCACCGACTCCCCGACGTTCCGCCGCCTGGCCGACGAACTGGTCACCCTGCTCGCCTACGAGGCGACCCGCGACGTCAGGGTCGCCGAGGCCACGGTGCAGACGCCGCTCGTCCCGGCGCAGGGCGTCCAGCTCGCGAGCCCGAAGCCGCTCGTCGTGCCGATCCTGCGCGCCGGCCTCGGGATGCTGGACGGGATGACGCGGCTGCTGCCCACCGCCGAGGTCGGCTTCCTCGGGATGATCCGGGACGAGGGGACCCTCCAGGCCCAGACCTACGCGTCGCGGCTGCCGGACGACCTGTCCGGGCGGCAGTGCTACGTCCTCGACCCCATGCTCGCGACCGGCGGGACGCTGGCCGCCGCCATCCGGCTGCTGATCGAGCGCGGCGCCGACGACGTCACGGCGCTCTGCCTCCTCGCCGCCCCCGAGGGGCTGAAGTACCTGGAGCAGGCCTTCTCCGACATCTCGGCGCCCATCAAGGTGGTCACGGCCGCGATCGACTCCCACCTCAACGAGCAGGGCTTCATCATGCCCGGCCTCGGCGACGCGGGGGACCGGCTCTACGGCGTCGTCTGACCCCTCCGGCAGGACTCGTTTCCCCGACGTGACCTGCGATGTTCGTTCCCGACGGCAGGGGGTACCACAACCTCTACGGAACGCGAGCGCGCGTTCCCCTCCGCCGTCCCGGCACAGGGGACCGTCACGGACCGGGCGGCGCGAGCGAGCTTCGGGGACACATGATGGCTCACCCAGGGGATGGCGACCTTCCGCGCTACATCGAGATCGGTGAACGGCTCACCGAGGAGTTCCGCGACATCCACAACGCCGACACGGTGGAACGGTGCGTGGCCGCCGCGCGCTACGGCGCCGAGGAGGTGACCGGGTCGGCTCCGTCCGACCTCGTGGAGCGGATCGCGCGCCGGCACCTGGAGGTGCTGGCGACGGTCGCGGCGGAGAAGCGCCGCAAGGCGCGCAAATCCTCGCTGGACAACGCGCCCTGACCCGCGGGCGGGCGCCGCGCGCCGTCGCGCTGCTTTGCCGCCCGTGTGGGCTGTGCGAAACTGCTACCGGGGTCCGTGGGTCTACGCTCCGGGAGGCAGTCGTGCCGGCCAAGAAGTACATCACGTGGGCCGCTGCGGCTTTCGTGGCGTTCTACGTCATCACGCAACCGAACGGCGCGGCCCGGACGGTGGACACCGCCGCAACGGGCATCTCCTCCGCCGCCGACTCCATCGCCACCTTCGTCAACTCGCTCGCCTGAGGCCGCATGAGACTCGTCACCCCCGGCGACTCCGCGCCGGCGTCCGTCAACAAGTACCTGCTCCCCCACGAGAACCAGGTGATCACGGTGCGGCGCCACCCGGCCGTGCTGATGGTCCCGGTCGGGCTCCTGCTCGGCGGCCTCATCATCGCGGGCCTGCTGAGCCAGACGCTCGCCGAGAGCGGCGGCGCTGTGTTCAGCTGGGTCTGGTGGGGCTGGCTGATCCTTCTCGCCTGGTTCGTCTGGCGGGTCGCGGAGTGGTCCGTCGACTACTTCGTCATCACCAACCAGCGGATGCTGCTCACCACCGGCCTCATCACCCGCAAGGTCGCGATGATGCCGCTGGCGAAGGTCACCGACATGAGCTTCAAGCGGACGATCGCGGGCCGCATGCTGGGCTACGGGGAGTTCGTCCTGGAGTCCGCCGGCCAGGACCAGGCCCTCACGAACGTGGACTTCCTCCCGTACCCCGAGCAGCTCTACCTCGAGGTCTGCGAGATGATCTTCCCGAACAAGAACCCGGCGCCGGAGGAGGCGCTCCCTCCGCCCCCGCCGCCGCGCCGTCCCCGCGTGCCGGATGACGCACCCGACGCCGACGCGCAGGACGCGCCCACCGCCACGCTGCCGAAGGGCGACGACCCCGACGGGGAGGTCTAGCCCCGCGACGCGGCTGACGCGAGGAGCCGGGCACGGTCGTGCCCGGCTTTTCCGTTGCCGCAGGGGGGCCGGCGAGGTTCTCGCGGCGATCTGAGACGATGCGGGTCGGGTCGGCGCGCCTCACCGGCCGCACCGCCGAACGCAGGACGCGGCGATCCGCAGATGTCGCGGCCCGGCACCGCCCTTACCGGCCGATCCCGCTGGGAGCGGTCCCAACCTCGCGGAACGCGGGGCAGGCCGTCCGGTACTGGCCGGAATGCGCGGGAGGCTGATCAATATCGGCGGTCTCTGCGATCTTGCCCGGACGGTCGGATACCGTCGGCGAATGACAGACGTCGCGATCGACGGGAGGGCCCGCCGGCGCGAACCGGCGAATCTCGCCGATGCGCTGCGCGCGGGCCTTCCGGCTGGTCTCTTCTCCTGTCGCTTCCTTGCTCTCGATGTGTGATAACCCGCAATGTGCAATCATGTCGGCACCCCAGCCGCCTGTTTACTTCCGCTAAGTGAGTCCACATGCCGGGTCCAGGCAACGTCGGCGAACGTGTCCGCAACCTGCGGCTGACCAGACGCTTGTCGCAGGCACAGCTCGCCGGTCACGACCTTTCCGACAGCTACATCTCTTTGATCGAGTCGGGCAAGCGCACGCCGACGCCGACCGTCCTGCGGATGCTGGCCGAGCGTCTCGGCTGCACTCCCGAATACCTCGCCGAGGGCGTCGAGCCGGAGCAGCGCGCCCATCTCGAGGTGCGGGAGCGGCACGCCCATCTGGCGCTGCTGCGCGGCGACCCCGCCACGGCCGAGGCCGGTTTCGACGAGGTGATCGCCCGCAGCGACGACCCCGACCTCACGGGCCGCGCCCGGCTGGGCCGCGCCCGCGCCCTTGAGGAGCTGGGCCGCACCGACCGCGCGATCGAGCTGTTCGAGGAGCTGCGCGAGCAGGCCGAACGCGACCCGGGACGGGCGAGCTGGCTGCCCCCGGTGATCGCGCTGGCCCGGGCGTACCACACCGTCGGCGACCTGGGGCAGGCCGTGGCGCTGGGCGAGCGCGCCCTCGAACGGCTGGAGCGGCTCGGTCTCCACGCCGGCCACGAGTACACCGAGGCCGGACGCATCCTGCTGCTCGCCTATGTGGATCGCTCCGATCCCGTCCGCGCCCACGAACTCGGGCGGCGCCTCCTGCATCCCGGGGGATCCGAGGACGCCGAGCCGCTGAGCGTCCACTACCAGCGGGCCAGCATGCGCGCGCTGGAGGAGGGGGCGGTGGGCGACTCCCTGTACTTCGCCGACCAGGCCCTCGCCGCGCGGACGGACGCGACTCCGACGCAGGCGCACGCGCGCCTCGCCCTCGCCGGGGCCAAGGCGCTGCTCAGGGGGGTCAGGCCGTTCTCCGTCGCAGCCCCGCCCACCGAGGCGCCTTCCGGTGAGTACGGGTTCGAGCGTCCGCGTCAGGAAGGAACCCGCGAAGCGGCCCGGGAGGCTCTCACCCTCCTCCAGCACGCGACCGGCCTGGACGACGCCGAATGCACCGAGAGCACCATCGCCAAGGCCCGCGCGCTCGTCCTCGTCGGTGACCTGGACGAGGCGATCGCCGCCCTCGAACAGTTCCTCGACACCGGCATGGCCCTCGCCGCCCCCACGAGCGGACGCACCATGGCGCCTCAGCCCGCCGACGACCTGGGCGTCCGCACCCAGAAGACCGTCCTGGCCCGCTTGGTCCTGGCCCGCGCACGGGTGGCCCAGGGAAACACCACGGCCGCCCAGGTCGTCCTTCGCGCCGCCTCGGAACAGCTGGCGACCCTTCCCGAGGGACGTCCGGCGGCGCACCTCTACAGGGAGCTCGGCGAACTCTACGAACTCATCGAATCTCCTGAGAACGCCGCCACCGCCTACCGCCAGGCCCTTGAGGCGGCCGGCCTGTCGGTCTTCAACCGCGTCCCCCTGAGCGCTCCCCACTAGACCGCTCGCCCGCAAGAAGGCGAGGCGGCCGCGACAGCGCGTGCCACCTCGCCTTCCTGCGGTGTGCGTCATCACATTTCGTTCGCCGAACTGGGCGGTGACCTGCGGATTCTGTCCATCTCGCCGGGCGGCGCGACCCGTACGGCGGTGAGGCGGAATAGATCGGGACGTCCGGATGTCGTACTCTCCAGACATGGGATGACTGGTTGACTGGAGGTTCGGGTGACTCTGCGGACGGCACGGCGGTCCTCGCTGGTCGACCAGGTGATCGACCAGCTCAGGGGCGAGATCACCGGAGGCGGCTGGCCGGTGGGCGCCAAGATCCCGCCGGAGCCGGTGCTGTCGGAGACGCTCGGGGTCGGGCGCAACACCGTCCGGGAGGCGGTGCGCGCGCTGACCCACGCGGGGCTCCTGGAGAGCCGCCAGGGCGACGGGACGTACGTGCGCGCTACGAGCGAGCTGTCCGGGGCCGTCCGGCGGCGGCTGGAGACCGCGGAACTCGTCGAGATCCTGGAGGTCCGGCGGGGGTTCGAGGTGGAGGCGGCCAGGCTCGCCGCCACCCGCCGCACGGACGCCGACATCGCCGCCATCGCGGTCGCGCTCGCGCGCCGGGACGCGGCATGGGCGGCGGGCGAGCACTCGGCGTTCGTCGAGGCGGACCTCGAATTCCACACCGCCGTCGTCGAGGCCACCCACAACCGCGTCCTGACGGACCTGTACCGCGACTTCAGCGCGGCGCTCCGGGCCAGCATCGGCGCGGCCGGGAGCCTGCTCGAACACGCCGACGTCCCGCACGGTCCCATCGCGGCCGCCATCGAGGCGGGGGACGCCGACGCCGCCACTCGGGCGACCCACGCGTGTCTCGACCAGATCCTCGCCTCGACCGTCCCGCCGTCCGGGACGGCTCCGCAGGAGACCTAGCGCGGGAGCGCAAGTCCGCACCATGACCGGGGGCGAGACCCGCCCCGCCCCATGGGCGGCCGTCGTGATGCCCGGCGACCGGCAGGACACGGGCAACGGAACGCAGCAGAACACAGCTCGACGCAGCAGACCCTGCGATCGAAGCGACCGAACAACGAAGGTGACATGAACAGCTCCACGACTCCAGGTTCCCGGGCCGCGGCCGTCTGGTCGCTCGTCGGTCTGGTGCTGCTGACGATCAACCTGCGTGCCGCGATCACGGGGATCTCGCCGGTGCTCGGCGACCTCCGGGACGCGTTCGGGCTGTCGGGCGCGGAGACCGGCGTCCTCACCACGCTGCCGGTGCTGTGCCTGGGCGTCTTCGCGGCCGTCGCGCCGGTCGTCGCGCGCCGGTTCGGCACCGAGACCGCGATCGCCGGCTCCCTCGTCATGATCACGGCGGGGATCGTGCTGCGGGTGGTGCAGTCCCCGGTCTCGCTGTTCGTTGGAACGGTCCTGGCCGGGGCGGGGATCGCGATGGGCAACGTCCTCATGCCGGCCGTGATCAAGCGCGCGTTCCCGTCCCGCCTGGGCTCGCTGACCGGCCTCGCGATGATGCTGATGGCGGCCAGCGGCGCGGTCGCCGCCGGCCTCGCGGTGCCGCTGGAGGAGGCGGGCGGCTGGCGGCTCGCGCTCGCCGTCTGGGCCGTCCCGTCGCTGGTCGCCGCGCTCGTGTGGGGTCCGCTCGCCCTGCGCGGCCGCCGCGCCCCGACGCCTCCGGTCACCGCCCCGCGCGCCGAAGGATCGCTGCTGCGCTCCCCGACCGCCTGGTCCGTCGCCGCGTTCATGGGCCTGGCGTCGCTGATGTTCTACGTGCTGCTGTCGTGGCTTCCGCAGATCATGCGCGACGCCGGCCACCCGGCCGCCACCGCCGGGATGATGGTCTCCACCATGATGATCGTCGGGATCCCGCTGGGATTCCTGGTGCCGGTGTTCGCCGCCCGCCTGCGCGACCAGCGCCCCCTCGTCGTCGCCGTCGCGGCCACGATGGTCGTCGGCCTGGTCGGGCTGCTGCTCGCCCCGTCCGCCGGGTGGACGTGGGTCGTGGTCCTCGGCATCGGCACCGGCAGCGCGTTCCCGCTGGCGTTCACGCTGCTCAGCCTCCGCTCGCCGAACCCGTCCACGGCCGCGGGCCTGTCGGGGATGGCGCAGACGGGCGGCTACCTGCTCGCCGCGGCCGGACCGCTCGCGGTCGGCGTCCTGCACGACGCCACGGGCGGTTGGAACGTGCCAGTGGCCCTGCTCCTCGTCCTGGTCGTCCCGGAGGTCGCGGTCGGGCTGCTGGCCGCGCGGCCCGGGTTCGTCCGCCCGGCCCGTCCGGCGGCGCCGCTTGTCGAGCCGAAGGCCCTCCCGGCGCCGGAGCCCGCCCGTACCCGCTGATCAGGACATGTCGACGGCGTCGAGGTCGAGGACGCGCGCGTGCAGGACGAGCCGCTGGTGCAGCGCCGCCCGGAGCGCGCGGTGCAGGCCGTCCTCCAGGTAGAGCTCGCCGTGCCACTGGACCACGTGGGGGAACAGGTCGCCGTAGAAGGTGGAGTCCTTCGACAGCAGCGACTGGAGATCCATCTCCCGCTTGGTGCTGACGAGCTGGTCGAGGCGGACCTGACGAGGGGGGATCTTGGCCCAGTCCCGGGACGAGAGACCGTGCTCTGGATAGGGCCTTCCTTCACCCACCGCCTTAAAGATCACCCTTCGAGTCTAGGGGCTCGCCAGTGCGCGGAGAAGGCGCGCAACAACTTGCGTCACTCCGCTTTCCAGATTCGGTAAACCAGTTACCGCCCAGCTCAGCCCGCCCGTGACTTAGCACCGGGCGGGCGGGCCGGAGGCATTCACGCCTGGTGCTCCGACCAGATGTAGGCGCCGGGAAGCAGCTCTGCCACGGGAACGGCGCGCAGATCACCGTCCCCGCCGACGATGACGCGGATGGACGGAAAGTAGTCGAGAAGGACTTGCCGGCACCGCCCGCAAGGAGGCATCACCCCGCGGTCGCCGCTCCCCACGGCGACGACCGTGTCCAGTTGGTGGGCGCCCTGGGCGGCGGCCGCACCGATCACGGCCAGCTCCGCGCACGGCCCGCCCGTGAAGTGGTAGACGTTCATCGCGGTGATGATCCGCCCGTCCCGCGCGCGAGCGGCGGCGGCCACCGTGTGCTCGTCCCCCTTGCTGTTGCCGGCGGCCACACGCCCAGCCGCCTCGACGAGTTCGTAGTCGACCGTCATGTCCTTCTCCAAAGCGTCCGGAACAGCGGTTCCAGCGAGTCGACGTCGTCCGTGGTCCCCGCCGCGATGTCGATGTCCATGATCACAGCCTATTCACCGCGATCTTCGCGAGCCGGACGCGGCGTCGGCGCCGGCCGGACGATGCCGCCGCCTTCCCCGGGCGGGTCAGGCGGTGGCCGGCAGGACGACGACCTTGCCCGGGAGCGTCCCCGCGGCCGCCCGGGCGTGGACTGACGCCAGGTCGGCCAGCGGGACACGCTCGGCGACGCCGACGGTCAGCGCGCCGCGGTCCACCCGCGCCACGAGTTCCGCCAGCTGCCCGGCGTCGCTGCGGACGTAGACGTCGACGGCCCGCACGCCGCGCCGCTCGTCGGCCGGGGCGGGCATCCACACGGTGGTGCTGACCACGATGCCGCCGTCGCGGACCAGGTCCGCCAGCGCCGCGAACTCCGCGGGGTCGATCGGCGCGAGATTGAGCAGGACGTCGACCGGCTCGGTCACCGCGGTGGTCACCCGGGTGGTGGTGTGGTCGACGACCTCGTCGGCGCCCGCCGCCCTGACGTGCTCGACGCTGCGGGGGCTGCCGGTGGCGATCACGTGGGCGCCGGCCGCCTTGGCCAACTGCACCGCGTAGCCGCCCACGGCTCCGCCGGCGCCGTTGACCAGGATCCGCTGCCCGGCCTTCAGCCCGGCGTGGTCGAAGAGCGCCTGCCACGCGGTGAGACCGACCAGGGGCAGCGCGGCCGCGTCGGCGAGCGGGATGCTCGTCGGAGCCGGTGCCAGGACCTCGGCGGGCGCGAGCGCGTACTCCGCCGAGGCGCCGTCGTCGACGAACGGCAGGAAGCCGACGACCCGGTCACCGATCTCCAGGCCGCCGACGCCCTCGCCGAGCGCGTCGATCGTTCCCGCGACGTCCAGCCCGGGGATGTGCGGAAGGGTCAGGGGCATCGGGCCCTGCATGAACCCCGCGCGGATGTTGCCGTCGACGCCGTTGAACGTGGTCGCGGCGACGCGGACCCGCACCTGCCCGGCGCCCGGCGCCGGCTGGTCGACGTCCTCGTAGCGCAGGACGCCGGGCTCGCCGTATTCGTGGAATCGCACTGCCTTCATTCGCACTGCCTTCATTCGCTGTGCCTCGCTTCCGGCCAAGAGTGCTTCGAAACTGAAGCACTTGCCCAGAACGTAGCAGTGCTTCGAAGTTGAAGCAAGTGCTTTGAAATCGAAGCAGGTGGTAGGGTGCCGCCATGTCCGAGACACCGCCGGCCCTGGACGCCGTCCAGATGGGCGCGTACTTCGCCCTCATGGAGGTGGCGGGCCTGCTCCGGCACGCGGTCGAGCAGCAGCTGCGCGAGGCCGGCGACCTCAGCTACGTGCAGTTCCAGCTCCTGGCGCGTCTCGGCCTCGACTCGCCGAGCGGCAGTGAGCGCATGACCGACCTGGCCGACGGCGTCGTGTACAGCCGCAGCGGGCTGACCTATCAGGCCGGCCTGCTCGAAAAGGCCGGGCTGGTCAGGCGCACGCGCTCCGCGGACGACGACCGGGGCGTCACGGTCACGATCACCGATGCGGGGCGGGCACTGCTCGCCAAGGTGCTCCCCGGCCACACCGAGGTCCTCAGCCGGCAGCTCTTCCAGCCGCTGTCGCGCAAGGACGCCCAGGCCCTGGCCGACCTGCTGTCGCCGGTGCGCGACCACATGCGCGCCGCGCCGCCCCGTTCGGCGGCGCCCCGCCGCCGGCGGTAGCACGTCGGCGGCCGAGCAAGTCAGTTCTCGATCACCTGGGGGGTTCTCGGCAGGCCCGTCACCGAGGTCACCACCGAGTACAGGCCGGTCGTCGCGGTGATGAACAGGCGGTTGTTCTTGGGGCCGCCGAAGGTGATGTTGGAGACGGGCTCGGGGACGCGGATGCGCCCGATGAGCGTGGCGTCCGGGGCGTAGCAGTGCACGCCGTCCTCCAGGGCCGCCGCCCACAGCCGTCCGTCCCGGTCGAAACGGATGTTGTCGAACCGGGCGCCGTCGCGGGCCTCGGCGAAGACATCGCCTTCCGAGAGCGAGCCGTCGTCGCGGACGTCGAAGACGCGGATGTGCGCGGCGCGGGTGTCGGACACGAAGAGGCGGCGCTCGTCCAGGGAGAACACCAGCCCGTTCGGCCCGCCGAAGCCGTCGGCGACGAGGCGGACCTCGCCGGTCGCCGGATCGGCCCGGTAGACGTTGCAGGCACCGATCTCGCTCTCGGCGCGATGCCCCTCGTAGTCGCTGGTGATGCCGAAGTCGGGGTCGGAGAACCAGATCGACCCGTCGGAGCGCACGACCGCGTCGTTCGGGCTGTTGAGGCGCCTGCCCTCGTAGCGGTCGGCGATGACGGTGACGGCGCCGTCCGGCTCGGTCCTGGTCACCCTGCGTCCGCCCTGCTCACAGGTGATCAACCGGCCGTGCCCGTCGAGGGTGTTGCCGTTGCTGTGGCCGGCCGGCGCGCGGAACGTCGAGACCGCGCGGGTGACCTCGTCCCAGCGCAGCATGCGGTCGTTGGGGATGTCGCTCCAGATGAGCTGCCGCCACGCGGGCAGGTAGAGAGGGCCTTCGACCCAGCGGCCGCCGGAGTGCAGGCGTTCGAGGTGCTGGTCGCCGTGGCAGCAACGTCCGGTGCGGAAGCGCTCGTCCAGAACCTCGTATACCCCGTCGGCCGCTTCCTTGGGCATCGTTTCCCGTCTCGCCGTTGTGACTGAAGATTGTTCAGAACAACTTCGGGATGATCGTACGCGATACAGTCATCCTGTGAGGAACGTGGATGACATCGATCGTCAGCTGCTGGAACTCCTCCAGCAGGACGCCACCCGGTCCTACGCGGCGCTCGGCACGGCGGTCGGCCTGTCGGCCGGGGCCGTCCACGAGCGGGTCCGGAAGATGCGCGAACGGGGCGTCATCCGGCGGACCAGCGTGGACGTGGAACCGGCCGCGCTCGGGCAGGGCGTGCTGGCCTTCGCCCTGATCGACTCCTCGGTCTGGATGGGCGACCGCGCCGCCGAGTTCGCCGCCATCCCGGAGGTGCAGGAGGCCCACGTCGTCGCGGGCAGCGCGTCCGTGCTCGTCAAGGTGCGGACCTCGACGACCGCGCGGCTCCAGGACGTCCTGCGGCGCCTGTACGACATCCAGGGCGTCAGCGGGACGAAGGCGACGGTCGTCCTGGAGACGTTCTTCGAACGCCCGATCTCCCCGATGGGCCAGTGACCGCGTCCCACCGGAGTGCGGGACCGGAACCGGTGTGATCGTCTTTTCGTCCGAACCGGCATGACCGAAATCGATCCGTCGGCCGTTCCGGATTCGCCCGACGCCTGGCGTGCCCTCGCCACCGGCTGGGCCGAGACCTCAGGCACCCGCTCGCGGCGGTATACGGACCTCATGCAGGGTGCGGCCGCCCACCTGCGTGCTGCCCCGCAGGATCCGCACACCCTGGCGTGGGCGCTGGGCGTCCTCACACTGGCGGCCCGTCTGGAGGGAATGGCTCTGCCCGATGCGGCGCCTGTCGTGGCGGCCCTGACCGCGGCGGCGGAGCGGCTGGACGGCGCGCCCTGCGACCACGCCGACCACCCGTATCTGACGGACTTCGACGCCGAAAATCTCACCTGGAGGTTCCGGCCGGAGGAGATGGCGCTGCGGGTCGTGGGCGCCGGACCGCCCCTGGACGACCCCGGCCGGTGGAGTTGCCCGCGCAACGTCGCCGGGTTCGCGCGGGCGGCGGCCGAGGCGGTGTCCCCCGGCACCTTCGACGATGTCCCCGTCCGTGCTCCCGCGGGTGTCGGGCGGGGCCTGGCGTACCTCTCCGACGTGATCTATGACCACCCCCACGGCGACCCGTATGAGACCCTCGTCGACGAGGCCCGTGCCCTGCTGGAGGCCGCGCGCGAGGACTTGCCCGAACTGCCGGGCCTGGTGGTCACCAACTGCGCGCTGCTCCCCTACGCCGTTTCCGAGCGGGTCGAGTCCGTCGAGGTCCTGGACGAGATCATCACCGCTCTCGAAGCCGCCGCGCGACGCTGCGACGACGCCCCGACGTGCGACCACGCCGCCCATCCGGACCTCGACGACTTCGAGGACTACCGCAGAGACGCCGAACTCATGCTCACCCCCGGAGGGCGGCGCGCCTACCGGTGGCGGCAACGAACGCTGGGCGGTCTCCCGCTGGAGGCCTGGACCTGCCGCCACCACTTCGGGGTCGAGGCCGAGATCGCGCTGGAAGACCTCCGCGAGGCCCGCGCGGAGATGGCCGGCGAAGCCGGGCATGCCGACGAGAAGGGTTAGGAGGCTCGGCCGAAGCAAGGCGACTGCGCCTAGAAGTACTGAAGGGCGGCACCTACAGGTGCCGCCCTTGTCGTGTTCTGCCGGTGAGGCAAGCGGAGGATACGAGATTCGAACTCGTGAGGGCGTGAACCCAACACGCTTTCCAAGCGTGCGCCCTAGGCCACTAGGCGAATCCTCCACGCGGAAGCCTACCGGTTCTCGGGCAGTGACCTGACATCAATAACCGCGTCGACCGGGATAGGTCCGTAGACGTGGGGGAACAGCTCGTCCCCGGCGGGCTCGTAGCGGACGGGCGCGTCGAGGCGGGAGACGTCGATGACCAGCAGAACCAGGGTGTCGCGAGGGACGTCGCCGTAGAAGCGGCCCAGGACGCCGTCCACCTGGTCGAGGTCGGACGAGCAGTGGATGAAGCCCTCCTCGTCCAAGGTCCGGCCCAGGGTGGACATGGTGTACGCCACGCCGGTGCTCCGGGCGGATTCCCAGTGGGTTCGTTCGGCGATGTGCAGGAGCGTGTCCTGGGAAGAGGCGGGCATGGGCGGAGACTACGCTGGAATGCGTGGCGATCCGGGGCCGGGGATGCCATAGACTTTGGGCAGACCCCTCGCACGGCGTCACCCTGTGAACCTCCCCAGGGCCGGAAGGCAGCAAGGATAAGCAGGCTCTGGCGGGTGTGCGGGGGGTCCCTTGGTTTGACGGCGATCGGCCCGCGACGGCCGGTCCACGGCGACACGGCGCTTCTGACGCTCTGCTTCTCGAGGGAGGGCGGACCCCCGATGAGTCTGGCTCTGTACCGCAAGTACCGGCCAGCGACGTTCGCCGAGCTGAAGGGGCAGGAACACGTCGCCGAGCCCCTCCAGCAGGCGCTGCGCAACGGCCGGAT
This sequence comes from Actinomadura sp. NPDC049753, assembly GCF_040674655.1. Lineage (NCBI taxonomy): Bacteria > Bacillati > Actinomycetota > Actinomycetes > Streptosporangiales > Thermomonosporaceae > Actinomadura > Actinomadura sp. NPDC049753. The sequence goes on from NZ_JBFARL010000006.1 coordinate 60,165, forward strand.
CAACCACGCGTACCTGTTCAGCGGTCCGCGCGGCTGCGGCAAGACGTCCAGCGCCCGGATCCTCGCCCGCTCGCTGAACTGCGAGGAGGGGCCGACCCCCGACCCGTGCGGCAAGTGCGACTCGTGCGTCGCGCTCGGACCGTCCGGGACCGGGCACATCGACGTGATCGAGATCGACGCCGCCTCCCACGGCGGGGTCGACGATGCTCGCGACCTGCGGGAACGGGCCTTCTTCGCCCCGGTCGCGGCGCGCTTCAAGGTGTACATCATCGACGAGGCGCACATGGTCACCCGCGAGGGCTTCAACGCGCTGCTGAAGCTCGTCGAGGAGCCGCCGCCGCACCTGAAGTTCGTGTTCGCGACGACCGAGCCGGAGAAGGTCATCGGGACGATCCGGTCCCGGACCCACCACTACCCGTTCCGGCTGATCCCGCCGGGCGTCCTCCAGGACCTCGTCGAGGAGATCCTCAAGAGCGAGGACGTCCCGTACGAGGCGTCCGCGCTGCCGCTGGCCGTCCGGGCCGGCGCCGGTTCCGCGCGCGACACGCTGTCGATCCTGGACCAGCTCCTCGCCGGGTCGGACGAGAAGGGCATCACGTACGCGCGGGCCGTCTCGCTGCTCGGCTACACCGACTCCGCGCTGCTGGACGAGGTCGTCGCGGCCTTCTCCTCCCGGGACGGCGCCGCCGTGTTCGCCGCGATCGACCGCGTGATCGAGAGCGGCCAGGACCCGCGCCGCTTCACCGCCGACCTGCTGGAACGCCTCCGCGACCTGGTGATCCTTTCGAACGTCCCGGAGGCCGGGGGTTCGGGGCTGCTGAACTTCCCGCCGGACGAGCTGGAGCGGATGCGGCGCCAGGCGTCCTCGATGGGGCCCGGGGAGCTGACGCGTGCCGCCGACCTGCTGCACACCGGGCTCACGGAGATGCGGGGCGCCACGTCCCCGCGGCTGCTGCTTGAACTGATCTGCGCCCGGATCCTGCTGCCGGCCGCGTACGAGGACGAGGCGTCCATGTTCGCCCGCCTCGACCGTCTGGAGCGCCAGGCAAGTCAGGGCGGCTTCGGCGGTGGACAGGCCGGGTTCGGCGGCGGGCAAGGCGGTGACCCTCTGGCGCAGGCCTTCGCGTCCGCGGCGCCGGTCGCGGCCCCCGCCCCGGGCGGCGCAGGGCAGGGTGGCCCCGCGCAGGAAACGCCAGGTCAATCTGGCCAGCCAGGACACTCGGGGCGGCCCAGCCAGCAAGGGCAATCGGGTCAGCAAGGCCAGCAAGGGCAGCCGGGGGCTACGTCGTATCGCGACGGGGGTTCTCAAACGCCCGGAACCCAGTCCCCTCCCTCCCGGGGGGCCGTCCCCACTTCCAGTGTCAACCCCGGCCCCGGCGCGGCACACGCAGAATCCGGTTCTGTGGATAACCGTGCAGCCGCCCCGACCACGGTCGCCCCGGCCACGGCCTCAGCCACCCCGGCCCCAGGCACCCCGCCCGCGGCCCCCTCAGCTACGGCCCCCCCGGCTGCAGCCGCCCAGCCCTCGGCCGCGCCGGCCGGCGCGCGACCCACGTCCAGCGCGCCGCCCGCACCCTCCAGCGCACCACCGGCGCCCGCCGCGTCCAGCACAGGAGGCGGAGGGGCGGACTTCTCCACCATCCAGCGGCTCTGGCCGGACGTCGTCGAGGCCGTCAAGCAGAAGAGCCGCGCCACCTGGATGGTCATCATGTCCGGGGTGCAGCCGGTCTCGCTCGACGGCAGGATCCTCACCCTCGGCTTCGACGCGGAGGGACGCCGCCTCGGCTTCGTCAACGGCGGCCGCGACGCCGTCCTGCGCGAGGTCTTCAAGGAGCGGATGGGCGTCGACTGGCGGATAGAGACGGTCGTGGGCGGAACGCCCGGCGGCGGGTCCCCACCGGGGGGGAGGCCGGGCCCTAGCGCGGGGTTCGGTGGGGCGGCCACACCGAACCCGGCACCGCAGCCGCGGCCGCCCGCCCAGCCGTCCGCGCGCCCGTCCGCGCCGAGCGCCGACCGGGGCCCGGAGCCGCCGCCCCCGCCGCCGGACGAGCCCCCGCCGCCGCCCGAACCCTCTCCCGTGGACGAGAGCGACGAGGTCGACCCGGAGGGCGACGCCGACGCCGACGGCACCGAGGCCGAGATGAGCGGGATGGCCCTCATCCAGCGCGAACTCGGCGGCCAGATCATCCGCGAGATCGACAACTCGGCTTCCTAGGCCCGGCGGCCGGGCCCCGGCGGCGGGACCGGGAGGGGGCCGAATCCCGGATGTGCTTCCGAAATGGCGCGCTGGGGTCCTCGCGTACCGAAACGGCCTGGGAACCCGTAGTCTCGTGGGACGGACGTCCGGTGGCTGGCGGAGCGCCAGAGAGAAGGCCCTCGGGGGCCGGAAGAGGGAGTGCACCGTGGAACCCGGTGGTCAGCTGAACATGCAGGAACTCCTGCAGCAGGCGCAGGCCATGCAGGAGCAGCTCTTCAACGCCCAGCGCGAGCTCGCGGAGACCGAGGTGACGGGGACCGCCGGCGGCGGGCTCGTGACCGCGACGGTCAACGGGCAGGGCGAGGTCACGGGGCTGGCGATCGACCCGAAGGCGATCGACGCCGACGACCCGGCCGACACGGCGGAGACGGTCGCCGACCTGGTGCTTGCCGCGATCCGCGACGCCGCCCGCGAGGCGCAGGAGCTCCAGCAGGAGAAGATGGGCCCGCTCGCCCAGGGGCTCGGCGGCGGCGGGGGCATCCCCGGCGGCTTCCCCGGCCTCGGCGGCGCCTGAACCGGGGCGCGGGCAGAAGACGACCAGTAAAGGAGGGGTCCGTTGTACGAAGGGGTGGTTCAGAACCTCATCGACGAGCTGGGCAGGCTGCCCGGCGTCGGCCCCAAGAGCGCGCAGCGGATCGCCTTCCACCTCCTCGCAGCGGATCCGGCCGACGTCGAGCGCCTCGGCAAGGCGCTCAAGGAGGTCAAGGACAAGGTCCGCTTCTGCAAAACCTGCGGGAACGTCGCGGAGGAAGAGGAGTGCCGGATCTGCCGTGACGCGCGCCGCGACCCCCACATCATCTGCGTGGTGGAGGAGTCCAAGGACGTCGTCGCGATCGAGAAGACCCGCGAGTTCCGGGGCCGCTACCACGTGCTCGGCGGCGCGATCAGCCCGATCGAGGGGGTCGGGCCGGACGACCTGCGCATCCGCGAGCTGATGCAGCGGCTCGCGGACGGGACGGTGACCGAGCTGATCCTCGCCACCGACCCCAACCTGGAGGGCGAGGCGACCGCGACCTACCTCGCCCGGCTGGTCAAGCCCATGGACATCACCGTCACCCGACTGGCCAGCGGCCTTCCGGTGGGTGGCGACCTCGAGTACGCCGACGAGGTCACGCTGGGCCGCGCATTCGAAGGACGGAGGCTGCTCGATGTCTGACACCAACAGCCCGCAGGACTGGAACGCCCTCGCCGAGCGCGTGGCGTGCCACGTCGACAACTACCTGGACGGCCTGGAGGCGGTGGCCCGCGGTGACGGCGGGACGCACACCATCCCGCTGCTCCTGCTGGAGGTGTCGCAGGTCATCCTGGCGGGAGCGCAGCTCGGTGCCAGCGCCGACGTGATCCTCCCGGACAACTGGGAGCCCGAGGTGGGCGACGACCCCGACCTCGACTCGATCCGGCAGGGCCTGGCCGAGCGCCTCCAGGCCATGGACGAGTACGTCGAGGTCTTCGACCCCTACAAGGACACCGAGCCGACCTCCTACCGGCTGTCGGACGACCTTGTGGACGTCGCCAGCGACCTCGTCCACGGGCTCCGCCACTACAACCAGGACCGTCCGCTGGAAGCCCTCTGGTGGTGGCAGTACTCGTACTTCAACCACTGGGGCAACCACGCCGGCGCCGCCCTGCGGGCCCTGCACGCCTTCGTCGCCAACGCCCGCCTGAGCGTCGCCACGGAAGCGGCCACGGAAGCCGCCCCCGCCTGACCCGACCGGCCCTCTGACCCGGCCTGGGCCCGCCTGACCCGACCGGGCCTCGCCTAGCCGGACGCGGCGGGGCCGGTTCGCGCGCCGAGCGCCCACGCGATCAGCTCGGCCGCCTTCTCGACGTCCGAGCCGATCTGGCCGCTGCCTCCGGATCGCCACGCGAACTGTTCGAGGTCGTCGTCCCAGGCGACCCGGGCCTCCTGCCCCCGGTAGGAGACGTGCAGCGGGCCCCCGCCGCCGTCCGGCCGCGCCGCCGCCACCTGCGGGGCCTTCCGGCGCAGCGCGGCGTAGAGGGACGGCAGGGGTCCCCGGCGAACCTTCGGCAACTCGTCCAATCCGCCCATCAGCTCTCCCATCGACTCCCTCACCGCCGCACCGCACGGCACCGCCCCGAGCCGCGGTGCGAGCACGACGGATCCCTGGTGGACGAGATGGCCCCGACACCCCGCCAACGTCTGCCTTTACATAGACGCTTGACCCCACGTCCGGGTGGTCCTCAAAAATGATCTGGACGGGGCCGGGTTCAGGGCGTGCGCGGGGCGTGGAGGGGGACCCTGGCGGCTCGGGCGGCCATGGCGGCGATCTCGCGGACGTCCATGGACGCCAGGGGCTCGATGCCCAGCAGGTAGCGGCCGTAGGCGATGCCGAGGGTCTGGCTCAGCAGCAGGGCGGCGCGCTCGCGGGCGGCGGGGTCGTCCGGCAGGACCTTCTCCAGGGCGGGGACGATCTCCTTGTCGAAGATGGCCTGGACGCGGGCCGCGGCGTCGGGGTGGGTGGGGGCCGTGCGCAGCAGGACGGCCTCGGCGCTGTTCTCGCCCGCCTCCCAGCGGGCCAGGAAGGCCTCGATGTAGGCGGCCGCCGGGTCGTCGGCGCCGGCGAGGTCGGGGACGGCGAGGTCGATGGCCGACGCGGCGGCGTAGAGCTCGGCCTTGCTGCCGAAGTACCGGATGACCATGGACGGGTCGATCTCGGCGTCCGCCGCGATCGCCCGGATCGTCGCGCGGTCGTAGCCGTCCTCGGCGAACCGGCGCCGGGCCGCGTCCAGGATCGCCGTCCGGGTAGCCGCGGACCGCTCGGTGAAGGCCATGCCGCCAACATATGCCATCAACTGTTGGCAAACACGGGGACAACGGTCTAGGGTCCATCACAAGTTGGCCAACGAGTGTTGGCAAACGCCTATTGGCAACAGGAGTGATCATGAATGCTCTTCCCGAGTCCACCGGCGTCCTCGTGATCGGCGCAGGGCCCGTGGGGCTGTCCCTCGCCGCGTCGCTGCGGCAGAAGGGGGTGGACGCGGTCCTGCTGGACCGCGCGGCGGAGGGCGCGAACACCTCCCGGGCGGCCGTGGTCCATGCCCGCACGCTGGAGACGCTGCGCGAGATCGAGGCGACCGGCGAACTGGTCGAGCGCGGGATCATCGTGCCGCGCTTCACCGTCCGCGAGCGGGACCGCGTGCTGCTCACCGTCGAGTTCGGCGACCTGCCGACCGAATTCCCGTACACGCTGCTCGTCCCGCAGAACGTCACCGAGGAGATCCTGCTCGGACGGCTGCACGCGGCGGGCGGCCTCGTGCACCGGCCGTGCGAGGTGACGGACCTGACGCAGGACGAGGACGGGGTGACGGCCACCCTGGCCGGCGGCGAGCGGATCCGCGCGGCCTACGCGGTCGGGACCGACGGGATGCACAGCACCGTCCGCGAGCACGCCGGGATCGCCTTCGAGGGCGACGCCTACCCGCAGTCGTTCGTCCTCGCCGACGTGCGTCTCGACTGGGCCGGCGGCAGCGAGGAGGTCATGCTGTTCTTCTCCTCGGAGGGCGTCACGGTCGTCGCGCCGCTGCCCGGCGGGCGGCACCGCATCGTCGCGACCGTCGACGAGGCGCCCCGGGAGCCGACCGCCGCCGACGTCCAGGCGCTCCTGGACGCGCGCGGCCCCAGGCGCAGTCCCGCGCTCGTCGAGGACGTCGTGTGGAGCTCGCGCTTCCGCGTCCACCACAGGCTGGCGGCGCACTACCGCGCGGGCCGCGTCTTCCTGGCCGGCGACTCCGCCCACGTCCACAGCCCGGCGGGCGGGCAGGGGATGAACACCGGCATCCAGGACGCCCTCAACCTCGCCGGCAAGCTCGCCGCCGTGCTGGGCGAGGGCGCCCCCGACTCCGTGCTGGACGAGTACGAGACCGAGCGCCGTCCCGTAGCCGAGCAGGTCGTCTCGTTCACCGACAGGATGACCAACGTCGCGACCGTGGGCAGCCCGGTGCTGCGCGGGGTGCGCAACACCCTGCTGCGCACTCTCGACTGGATCCCCGCCGTCCACCGCACGATGGCGATGAACCTCTCCGAGCTGTCCACCGATCCCGCCCGGCACTGAGCCGGTTGCCGCGGCGGCGGGGGAGGGCGCAGCATGCGGGGGTGCGATATTCGATCAACATTCCGAACTTCGGCGACTTCGCCGACCCGAGGACCGTCGCGCGCGTCGCCGAGGCGGCGGAGCAGGCCGGGTGGGACGGGCTGTTCGTGTGGGACCACGTCGTCCATGTGAAGAGCGATCGCAAGTCCTTCGGCGATCCGTGGATGCTGCTGACGGCGGCGGCGCTGGCGACCCGCCGGATCAGGCTCGGCACGCTGGTCACGCCGGTCCCGCGGCGGCGTCCGCAGCAGCTGGCCCGCCAGGTCGCCACGCTGGACGTCCTGAGCGGCGGCCGGGTCGTCTTCGCGGCGGGCCTCGGCGGTCCGGTCGCCGACGAGTACGGGGCGTTCGGCGAGCCCACCGACCCCGCCCTTCTGGCCGAGCGCCTGGACGAGGGGCTCGGCCTGCTCGAACGCTACTGGTCCGGCGAACCGGTCACCCATCACGGGCGCCACTACCGGGCCGACGACGTGGCGCTGCTGCCGGCGACGGCGCAGCGGCCGCGGCCGCCGGTGTGGATCGCCGGCTTCTGGCCCAACCGGCGGCCGATGCGGCGGGCCGCCCGCTGGGACGGCGCCGTCCCGCTGTTCGGTCCCGGCTCCCACGGCCGCGCGCCCGCCGTGGAGGACGTCCGCGACCTGGCCGCCTACGTCCGGCGGCACCGGGAGGGCGACGGGCCCTTCGAGATCGTCGTCGGCGGCGCCAGCCCCGCCGACGCCCGCGACCTGGTCGGCCCGCTGGCCGACGCGGGCGCCACCTGGTGGGACGAGCGCCGGATCATCGGCACCGAGGAGAACGAGCGCCTCGAACCCGTCCTGCGCCGCATCGAGCAGGGCCCGCCTGCGCTGTAGGGCTGCGGCCCCGGCCGAGCGGGCCCGCCGCGGAACCCGCCCGCTGCACCGGACGGGCGGTGATCCTCGCGCGCCGCGCGGTCAGCGGCGGTAGGCGAGGACGTCGCGGGCCACGGCGTCGCGTTCGGCGGCCTCCTGCTCGGCCACCCGCCGTTCGGCTTCGACGCGGGCGTCGTAGGCGGTCCGGGCGGCGGCGATCGCGCTCTGGTGCTCCTCCGTCCACACGACGAGCGACCGGATCGTCGCGTGCAGCGTCGCGCCCATCGGCGTGAGCGCGTAGTCGACGCGCGGCGGGACGGTCGGGTGGACGGTGCGGCTGACGAGCCCGTCCCGTTCGAGGTGCCGGAGCGTCCGCGCGAGCATCCGCTGGCTGATGCCGTCGATCCGGCGGCGGAGCTCGGTGAAGCGCAGGGAGCGCTGGTCGAGCAGCGCGATGACGAGCAGGGACCACTTGTCCGCGACGCGGTCGAGGATCTGCCGGACCTCGCAGTCGTTGCGGGTGTCCCACTGCAGAACGTCCTCGTCGGCGGCGGTGACCCCGCAGTAACCGGGGGACGCGAAAGTTCCGTCTTCCATGCCTCCCGATGGTGTCGGACGATGCTGCCGGTAACAAGAGGGAACCGGCATCCATCAGGGGAACCGGTGCCTCGAAGGAGAGGAGCCGGGTCATGTCCACATCCGCGTCCCGCATGGACGGCCGCGCCTGGGCGTCGCTGATGGTCCTGTGCGGTGCGGTCTTCCTGGAGGGGATCGACGTGGCGATGCTCAACGTCGCGCTGCCGTCGATCCGGGCGGACCTGGGGTTGTCGACAGGGATGCTGAGCGGCGTCATCAGCGCCTACGTGCTCGGCTACGGCGGGTTCATGCTGCTCGGCGGGCGCGCCGCCGACCTGCTGGGCCGGCGCCGGGTCTTCCTGTTCTGGCTGGCGGTCTTCCTGGTGTTCTCGGGACTCGGCGGCCTCGCCACCGAGGGCTGGATGCTGCTGGTCGCGCGGTTCGTCACCGGCGTCGCGTCGGCGTTCATGGCCCCGGCGGGGCTCGCGCTGGTGACCGCCGCGTTCCCGGCCGGGCCGGCGCGCACCCGTGCGCTCGGCGTCTACGCGGGGACGGCCGCGGGCGGCTTCTCGCTCGGCCTCGTCGCCGGCGGCCTGCTGACGTCGCTCGGCTGGCGCTGGGTGTTCTTCGCGCCGGTCATCCTGTCGGCGCTGCTGCTGGCGGCGGCCGTCCCGCTGGTCGCCGACCCGGACGCCGCCGGGCCGCGGAGGGGGCCCCGCGACTTCGACCTGCCGGGCGCGTTCGCCGTCACGGGCGCCATGCTGCTCCTCGTCTACGGGGTCGTCCGGCTGGAGCACCCTGGCGAGGGCACCGTGCTGACCGCCGGGATCTTCGCCGCGGGCCTGCTCCTTCTCGCCGCGTTCACCGTGATCGAGCGCCGGTCGCCCAGCCCGCTCGTCCGGCTCGGTGTCCTGCGGTCGGCCGCCCTCGTCCGGACGGACGCGAGCGCGCTGCTGTTCATCGGCGCCTTCGCCGGCTTCCAGTTCCTGATGACCCTGTACCTGCAGGAGCTGCGGGGCTGGACGACCTGGCAGACGGGTCTGGCCATGCTCGTCATCGGCGTCGACACCGTGCTCGCGCCGACGCTGACCCCGCGCCTGGTGAACCGCTTCGGCAACCCGCGGGTGCTGTTCGGCGGCATCGTCCTCGCGGCCGTCGCCTACGGGCTCTTCCTGCCGGTCGGGCTCGACTGGGCCTACGCCGCCATGTTCCCGATCATGGCGCTGCTCGGCCTGGCGTTCTCCCTGGCCTACGGCCCGCTGACGATGGCGGCCACGGACGGCGTCGACGAGAGCGAGCACGGCCTGGCGGGCGGCCTGCTCTACACGGCGATCCAGTTCGGCACGGCCCTCGGCCTTTCCGCCGTGACGGCCGTCCAGGTCGCGGCGCTCGGCGGCGACGGCTCCCCCGAAGCCCGCCTCGACGCTCTGCGAACGGCCCTGGCCGTCCCCTTCGCCGCGGCCGTCGCCGCCGCCCTGATCACGGCGTTCGGCCTCCGAACCCGTCCCGCGAGGGCGACCGAACCGGCAGAGGCCCCCATCAAGACCGCCGTCTAGGGCCGGACGAGAGGAATCGAAGGGCGGGCGTGCCGTGACCGGCACGCCCGCCCGATGGCGGCGCGGAGGGCGCTACGTGATCGGCGCCTTCCAGGTCGCCTCCCAGGTCTGCGGTCCGACGATGCCGTCGACGTGCAGCCCCTTCTCCTTCTGGAAGGCCGCGCAGACCTCCTCCGAGTGGGTGCCGTAGATGCCGTCGACCGTGAGGCTCGTCCAGCCGCGCTTGCGCATCTTGTCCTGCCAGGTGCGGACGTCGTCGCCCTTCATCAGGGCGAGGAACCGACCCGGCCAAGGCGGAGCGTGGACTGCTTCCTGCACGCTTTGCTGGGTCATTCTGATCCCCTCCTCATGGATTGGTGATTTCGCTCTTCGTGCTTGCGGCCAGCCGGCCGCCGTCGCCGCTGGTCCCCGGCGCCGGAATCACCGGCGCCGTCACCGCGGCCGTGGCCGCCGCCGCGGCCTCCGAGGGGGAGGACTCCCGAGGCGTCTTCGGATCGGCGGTGCCGTGCACGCCTTCCAATATCTGGCGGCCCTGCTTGTCCACGAAGTTGGTGAACAGTTCCTGCGAATAGCCGAACAGAACCGCCCAAGCGATGATCTGGCCCGACGAGTCCAGGGCACTCAGCCCCGGCACGATCTGGCCGCGCAGAAGCATGATCCCGAGCACGGCCACCAGTGCCCCCGTGGGCAGTTTCAGCAAGGCCAGCGCCACGGGAATTCCGTAGTTGGCCGTGGAGCCCCGAACCTTTCGCAGAGCGGTGGCCGCCGCGATGCAGGCCGCCGTCAGACCGGCGATCTCGACGATGGCGTAGTCCCCCCGGGAGGCCACCGAGCCGAGCGAGTTGACGGATGTGAGGTCTTCGGTTCTGCTGGGGCACGCGATCTTACCGGCAGGCGTAAAGCACAGGGGCGCGGCCGATTTCCAGACGGCCCCGGCCACGGCGAGGCCGACCGCGAGGAAGAACAATGCGGCGGCCGCCCCCCGGACGATCCGCGCGAAATTCACGGCACGCAGCCTCTCCCGCAGGGAAGCCTCTCGTGCGGCGTCGACCGCGTCCAGGACGGTCGCCAACTGAGGGACCGTGGAAGACGTGGAACGGTCGGCGCCGCGCGTCACCGTCCTCCAGCGGTGCCGGCCTGCCCCATCGCCTGCGGACGGCTCCGCCCAACCCGCGCGTTGCAGTTGCCACACGGTCTTCTCGGCGGCGACCCGGCGAGTGTCGTCCGGGGGGAGATGCTGCTTGATGATGGAGAACAGGTCCGGCAGGTGGGGTATGAGGTCCTCAGGAGGGAGTGTCCGCAACCACATGGTGCGTGCGGAATTGACGTGCATTTGAGCTGCGTCAACCTGTGTCGTCCCTCGGCCTCGGGAATCCTCATAGGCGTGGATGACGCGGCTGGCGTTGTCCAAGGCCATGAACGCGTTCGAGATGAGTTGCGCCTGCTCCGCGGAGCGCGGACGCATGTCCTTGGGGGGCAGTTGGGCGTTCAGTTCCCGGACGTTGGCGTGCACGCCCTCACAGAGAACCCAATTGGCCCGCTGATGGAATCTCTTAGTCGAATGGGATTCGCGCATCCGCGATAGCCAGTGCCACATTGGCACCCCCTCGGTATGGCATTCGCCCGCTGTACCGCCCTCACTTCCGAGTTTTTCGCGCGCGCCGGCCATCAGGAATCCATGGCGCGTACATTCTGCGCCACGGTCGTCCATACCGCCCGGCCCGCTTCGCAAGGCCGCGCCACCAGGTGGTGACGCCCCGCGAAAGCCTCTGAATACCGCCCGCCCAGCCGCTCTCCAGCGGGGGTGGTCGTCCCCCTGCGACGCCGGCGCCATCCGGTGGGATGGGCACCGGCGATCGACGGTGACGGCATCGACGGGCCGGGCCCCGGGCGGTCAGTCCTGAATGGTGATCTCAGTGGTCACCGGGGACGGGCCGAGCACCCAGGTGGCGGTGATCTTCACCTTCGTCCCGATCGGGACCGACGGGTCCACCCCGATGGGGAAGCTCCGTCCGACGTCGGAGGACGACAGCTGCAGCTCGGGCGGGACGGTGACGCCCGGAGTGTCGCTCGTCAGCTTGATCACGGCGCCGAACGGGTGCCAGATGTCGCCGAGTCCCACCACGCCGTAGTTCGGCCAGTAGCCGGGCGTGTTCCGGATCTCCCTGACCTGGCCGACGGAGAACTGCTTGGGCACTCCGATCAGGCTGGAGGTCATCACGTTGTTGCCGAGGTCCGCCTTCATCCCGACGTAGCGCGGGCTCCTGTCGGCCGAGACGCTGATCGGGAACGTGGCGCTGGTGGCGCCCGCGGGCACGACGACGTAGGGCGCGGAGTAGGCGGTTCCGTTCCAGGTCGGGTCGTTGCGGATGTCGACGGCGAGCCCGCCGACGGGCGCCGGTGACTGGATGCGCACGGTGCCGGTGACCGTCGTGCCGGTCACCGCGATCGCCTGCCCGTACTGCTGCTTGACCCAGAAGTTCGTCACCCCTTGCTCGCGCCAGTCCGGCGGCACCACGGTGACGGCCGTTTCCGCCGCGCTCCCGTTGGCGGACGCCTGGAGGCGGGTGACGGTCGTCTTGTCCTCCGATTCCACCCGGATCGGGAAGGTGACGGTCTGTTCGCCCTCCGGCACGGTGACCTTGCGCCCGGTCGACCTGGCGTAGTTCGGGTCCCCGAACTCGGTCAGGTCGCGCAGCTCGACGACGGTTCCGCCGGCGGGCGCGGGCTCGGTCAGGGTGACCTTCTGGAGGGCCTCCTGCCCCGCGCTGATGGTGGACGGTGTGACGCTCGTCGACTCGACGGCGACGGCCGCCGCCTGCGCGGCGAGGGGCGTCGCCAGGCCGAACAGGAGCGGTGCGGCGGCCAGCACGGCGGCGCGGCGGCCCACGGCCGCCCGGGAGAGGTTTGCCATGATCGCTATCCAAAGATCAACGGGGGTCGATCCGCCAGGCCGGGAAGCCGCACGTCAGACACTCGTAATAACCGGCCGGCGATGTGCACGAGGAGACCCGCGCTTTCATCCCCCGGCCCGAGCCCCGATCTCCCGGCCTGATGAGCCCCCCGCCCGCCGGGCCCGGAGGCCGGGCCGGGGAGGGCGGCCGCGCCCGGCGGGCGGCCGCGTCCGGCGGGCCGCCGCGGGCGGGACAGTTACCTGGTCGTGATCCATGGGCTCCGCCTCTGTAGACTCGATGACCACGAACGCCCGACCCCGATCCGAGGAGCGCCCACTCGTGGCTCTTGTCGTGCAGAAGTACGGTGGCTCCTCCGTCGCCGACGCCGAAGGCGTCAAGCGGGTCGCCCAGCGCATCGTCGCAACGAAGAAGGCGGGCAACGACGTGGTCGTCGTGGTCTCCGCCATGGGCGACACGACGGATGACCTCATCGACATGGCCAAGCAGGTCAGCCCCCTGCCGCCCGGCCGTGAGCTTGACATGCTGCTCACCGCCGGCGAGCGGATCTCGATGGCGCTGCTGGCCATGGCCATCGCGAACCTGGGCCACGAGGCCCGCTCGTTCACCGGCTCCCAGGCCGGTGTGATCACCGACGGCTCGCACGGCAAAGCCAAAATCATCGATGTGACGCCGGGACGGATCCGGACCGCGCTGGACGGCGGCTCGATCTGCATCGTGGCCGGATTCCAGGGCGTCTCGCAGGGGACCAAGGACATCACGACGCTCGGCCGCGGCGGCTCCGACACCACGGCCGTCGCGCTCGCGGCGGCGCTGGACGCCGACGTCTGCGAGATCTACTCCGACGTCGACGGCGTCTTCACCGCCGACCCGCGCATCGTGACCGCCGCCCGCAAGATCCCGAAGATCTCCTACGAGGAGATGCTGGAGATGGCGGCCAGCGGGGCGAAGATCCTGCATCTGCGCTGCGTGGAGTACGCGCGCCGCTACAACATCCCGATCCACGTGCGGTCCTCGTTCAGCCAGAAGGTGGGCACGTGGGTCGTCGACAGCAGCGAGATCGAAGGACAGGACATGGAGCAGGCGATCATCTCCGGCGTCGCGCACGACCGGAGCGAGGCCAAGATCACCGTGGTCGGGGTGCCCGACAAGGTCGGTGAGGCCGCCACGATCTTCACGGTGCTGTCCGAGGCCGAGATCAACATCGACATGATCGTGCAGAACGTGTCGGCGGCGTCCACCGGGCGCACCGACATCTCGTTCACGCTGCCGTCCACCGACGGGCAGAGCGCCCTCACCGCGCTGAACAAGGTCAAGGAGAAGATCGGCTTCGAGTCGCTGCGGTACGACGACCGCATCGGCAAGGTGTCGCTGATCGGCGCCGGGATGCGCTCGCACCCGGGCGTCACCGCGTCGCTGTTCGGCGCGATCGCCGAGGCCGGCGTGAACATCGAGATGATCTCCACCTCGGAGATCCGGATCTCGGTCGTCGTCGCCCAGGACGACATCGACACCGCCGTCGCCGCCGCGCACCGCGCGTTCGACCTGGACGCCGAGCAGGTCGAGGCCGTCGTCTACGGGGGCACCGGCCGCTGACCGCACGCCGAAGCGGGCCGCACGGGTTTGCGTGCGGCCCGCTTCGCCGCGCCCGTCCTGTGGCACATGACGCTGATGCCGGCGGCCCCCGGTGGCAGGGTCGTTCAGGGAACCGCCCGCATACGGCGGGAGTTGGACGTGCGGACACGACTCGACGGCGAGAGGGTGGCGCGACCATGGCCCTGAATGCCCGGCCGGCCGGCGCGAGGACCAGCGGGACGGACGGGCCGACGCTCGCCGTCGTCGGAGCCACGGGGGCCGTCGGGACCGTGATGATCGACCTGCTGTCCACCCGCCGCGACGTGTACGGGGAGATCCGGCTGGTCGCCTCGCCCCGGTCGGCGGGGCGGACGCTGCCGCTGCGGGGCGCGGAGGCCCGGGTGGCGGCGCTGTCGCCCGAGGTGTTCGACGGCGTCGACATCGCGGTGTTCGGAGTGCCCGACGCGGTGGCCGCGCGGTGGGTGCCGGTCGCGACGGACCGCGGCGCCGTGGCGGTCGACAACTCCGGGGCGTTCCGGATGGCGCCGGACGTGCCGCTCGTCGTCCCGGAGGTGAACCCGGAGCGGGTGCGCCGGCGTCCCCGCGGGATCGTCGCGAGCCCCGGCTGCACCACGCTCTCGTTGATCACGGTGGTCGGCGCGCTGCACCAGCGGTACGGGCTGCGGGAGCTCGTCGTGTCGTCCTACCAGGCCGCGTCGGGCGCGGGGGTGGAGGGCGTCGACACGCTGTACGAGCAGATGGAGAAGGTCGGCGGCGACCGCGCGCTCGGCAACCGCGCGGGCGACCTGCGCGGCGCGGTGGGCGAGCTCGGGCCGTTCCCGGCGCCGCTCGCGATGAACGTCGTGCCGTGGGCGGGCGAGGTGCGCGGCGGCGGCTGGAGCTCGGAGGAGCTCCAGATCCGGGAGGAGGCGAGGAAGGTGCTCGGCCTGCGCGACCTGCGGGTGACGGCGACCTGCGTCCGCGTCCCGGTGGTCACGGCGCACTCGCTGTCGGTCCACGCGGTGTTCGAGGACCGGGTCGACCAGCGCGAGGCGCAGGCCGTCCTCGCCGGGTCGCCCGGCGTCGTCCTGTGCGACAACCCGGAGACGCAGGAGTTCCCGACGCCCGCGGACGTCGTCGGCACCGACCCCGCCTGGGTGGGGCGGGTGCGGCGCTCGCTGGACGATCCGAGGGCGCTCGACCTCTTCCTCTGCGGCGACAACCTCCGCAACGGCGCCGCGCTCAACACCGCCCAGATCGCCGAGCTGGTCGCCGCCGAGCTCACCCCCTGAGGGCCGCGAGGACGGCGGAGGTGTCCAGGTAGAAGGGGCGGAACTCGCTGACCAGGCCGTCCCGCACCGTGATCCACTGCAGGACGGACGTGTCGACCTCCCGCCCGGTCGCGCGGGCCCGGAAGACGCAGTCGTTGCGGACCGTCACCGTCTCGCCGTCCACCGCGTAGCGCTGCTCGCGGAACGTCAGGTCCGACCACAGCTCGCTCATCACGGCCATGAACCGCTCCATGCCGTCGTGGCCGCGCCACGTCCCGCCGTAGGGGAGGCTGGGCGCCTGGTACATCACGACGTCCGGGGCGAGATGGGCGGCCATCACGGAGAAGTCCCCCTTGCCGGGGCCGCCGGCGGCGAGGTAGTCCGCCTCGGCGGCGTAGAAACGTTCGAGGGCTTCCAGGGCATCGGTCATGCTCGGGGAACACCGGGCGCGGTCGCCGGGTTGCGCCGCGCGGCGGGCGGCGCCATGAGCGGGAGGCCGTACTCGGGCTTAGGGTGGCATGCGTGACCGAGACGAAGGCCGTGAAGTCCGAGCAGACGCGCGCCCTGATCGTCGAAACGGCGCTGCGCCTGTTCCGGGAGCGGGGATACGAGCAGACGACCATGCGGGCGATCGCCAAGGAGGCGGGTGTCTCGGTCGGCAACGCCTACTACTACTTCGGGTCCAAGGAAGAGCTGATCCAGGCGTACTACGACGAACTGCAGGACGAGCACGTCGCCGCCTGCAGGGCCGTCCTGGACACCGAGCGCGAGTTCGCGCCCCGGCTGCTGGGCGTCCTCAAGGCCCGGGTCGACACGATGGTCCCGTACCACGAGTTCGCCGGGAAGTTCTTCAAGTTCGCCGCCGAGCCGACCAGCCCGCTCAACCCGTTCAGCGCCGAGTCCGGGCCCGCCCGCGACTCGGCGGTGGCGATCTACCGCGAGGTCGTCGAGGGCTCCGACCTGAAGATCGACAAGGAGTTCCGGGCGGAGCTGCCCGAACTGCTGTGGATCTACTCGATGGGCATCGTGCTGTACTGGGTGCACGACAGCTCGCCCGGCTGCCGCAAGACCTACCTCCTCGTGGAGCGGACGGTCCCGCTGGTCAACCGCATGGTCGCGATGTCGCGCATCCCCGGCTTCAAGTCGGTGACCCGCGAGCTGGTGGGCATCATCCGCGAGGTCCGCGCCTGATCGTGATGTCCCAGTGGTCCTTCTCGCGGGCGAAGACGACGCCCTCGGGAGACCGGTGGAGCCGCGCGCCGTCCCCCCGCACGCCGGTGAACGGGTAGCGCCGCACCGCCTCGTCGACGCAGGCTCCGGTCGCGATGTCGACCTTGTAGCCGTTGGCGTGGCTGTAGGCGCCGCCCGCGTGCCCGTGCTCGGTTCCGCCGGTGACGACGATCTCGCAGCCGCTCGACTCCGCGAACTCGATCAGGCTCCTGATCGTCCCCCACCGGATGCCCTCGAAGGAGGTGCAGGTCCGCACCGTCCGGTCGGAGCAGCCGCCGGAGGAGTGCCAGCCGATGCCGCTCGCCCGCAGCGCGTACTCGGCGAACTGCTGGTCCAGGCGCTGCGAGCTCGGCAGGTCCGGCGAATCGTCGCGCGGCGGGACGGTCCGCGTCCGCGCGGCCGGCGACCCGGTCTCGGGCCGGGGCGCGGGCGCCGGGGCGAACAGGCGCCCGGCAGAGGCCGGCGGGCCGGCGTCGGACACAGGAGGCGGGCCGGGGGGAGGGCGGGTCGCGGCGGACGCGCGGGGAGAGGCGAGCGCGAGCGTCGTGGCGGCGATGGCGAGCGCGGTCGCCGCGGCCGCCCGGCGGAAGGCCGGATGACCGGCGATGCCGGGCGCCCGGCCGCACCTCGACGGCATGGCGCAGTGGACGCTGCACGGCCGTGGCATGGGCGATCCCCCCGATCGGTGACGTCCGGGGGGCGAGAGCCGGTCCTCGCTGGACCGGTGGTGCGTTCGGCCGATCGGAGGGATGCCCGAAGGGTCGATCTTGTAAACCCGGGCCGGGCGCGGCGGCCCGCCCGGCCCGGAAAAAGATCACGACATGCCGAGATGTTTCCGGGCGAAGTCGATCTCGGCGGCCATCTGGGTGATGCGCTCCTCGACGACGAGGGAGCCGTGGCCCGCGTCGTACCGGTACACCTCGTGCGGGTGCCCCAGCTCCGTGAGCCGCGCCAGGTAGTTGTCGATCTGCCGGATGGGGCAGCGCGGGTCGTTCTCCCCCGCCAGGACCAGCACCGGCGCCTTGACCTGCTCGACGTAGGTGATGGGGGACGACTCGCGGTACCGCTCCGGCACCTCCTCCGGCGAACCGCCGAACAGGGACCGGTCGAACGCCTGCAGGCCCTCCATCTCGTCCTCGAACGCGGCGACGTAGTCGGCCACCGGAACGGCCGCGACCGCGACGCTCCAGTCGTCCGGCTGCGTGCCGATCCCGAGCAGGGTGAGGAACCCTCCCCATGACCCCCCGGTCAGCACCAGCCGCGCCGGGTCGGCGAGGCCCGACTCGACCGCCCAGTCGCGGACGGCCTTGATGTCCTCCAGTTCGGTGATGCCGACGCGCCCCTCGATGGCGTCGCGCCATTCGGAGCCGTAGCCGGTCGAGCCCCGGTAGTTGACGCGGACGACCGCGAAACCATGGTCGACCCACGCGGCGACGGCGGGGGCGAAGGAGTCGTCGTCCTGCGCGGTCGGCCCGCCGTGGACGTCGAAGACGGTCGGGTAGGGGCGGTCCCCTTCCGGCTTGCTGACCAGCGCGTGGATGCGGCCGGCCGGGCCGTCCACCCACACGTCCTCGACCGGGACGGACGGCGGCGCCGCGGGCCCGGGCGGGGCGAGCACGACCGCGCCGGACGTCGAGCGGATCACCGGCGGCTCGGCGGCCGACGACCAGAAGAACTCGACGGTCCCATCCGGCCGGACGTCCGCCCCGCCGAGCACCCCGCGCGGCGTGTCGATCCTGGTCAGGTCCCCGTCGGTCAGGTCGTAGCGGTACAGCTCGTCGCGCGCCTCGTGCGAGTGGGAGACCAGCAGCGCGGCCCCGTCCGGGTACCAGGTCGCGCCGATCTCGCCGGGCAGGTCGAGGACGATCTCCTGCTCGGTGCCCGCGATCGGGTCCCAGATGAGCATCTCCTCCCGCCCGCGCCGCTCGTGGTGGACCAGGAGCCGCGGATCGCCGTCGACCGGGGCGAACCCGGCGCCGTAGACGCCCTTGCCCGGCCCGTCCCACAGGTCGGCCACCGGGGAGCCGTCCTGCCGCACGACCCGCAGCGCCATGTGGCGGCTGTCGCCGTGCTCGCTGTGCCCGATCGCGATCAGGGACTCGTCCCGCGAGACGTCGGCGACGTGGGCGTCCTCCGCGTGGTGGTAGATCACCTCCGGCGCGGCGCCCGCCCGGCACAGGTGGACGGTGTTGCCCTCCCCCGTCGTCCGTCCGATCACGGCGAGGCCGCTGCGGCCCAGCGCCAGCCCCGACGGATACGACGGCTCCAGCTCGGGAACGGCCGGAACGCCGCCGGCCTCCCCGAACGGGACGCGCTTCCACACGCCGAACTCGTCGCCGTCCGTGTCGGCGAACCACCACACCCACTCGCCGGACGGGTCGACGGTTCCGGCCCAGGTCCCGTTGGGGCGGTCGGTCACCTGGCGCTGCTCACCCGTCTCGCGGTCCCAGGTGTAGATCTCCCAAGTCCCGCTCACGTTGGAGCGGTAGATGCTGCGGCTCGGGGCGTCACGCGCCCATCGGGGCAGGCTGATCCGCGCGGCCCGGAAACGCGCCTTCCAGCGCTCGTCGTCGACCATCCCCCCAGTATCGCCGAGCCTTCCGCGCTGTCATGGAGGGGACGGGTCAGGGGGCGGGGACGCCGGCGACGAAGGTGAGCTCCTGGGGGGAGGGCACCAGTTCGACCATGGTGCCGGGGCGGAGGTCCTCGCCGAGGACGGCGGTGATCGCGTCGGTGAGGGCGGCGGCCAGGTTCGCGCTGATCTCGGCGGCGTCGGGACGGTCGAAGGCGGCGGCGCGGACGCCCATGACCAGCGAGACGTTCGTGTCCACGGCCTTCCCGCCCTGAGCGAAGCGGCCGGCGGGGACGCCGGACAGGCGGATGCCCACGAGCCCGCGGGCCCATTCGCCGTAGACGCCGACGATCGCCTCGGTCAGCGCGGTGACGAGCTCGGATTCGTGGCCCGCCAGCCTGTCTTCTGGCAGATGGGCGGTCAGATGCGGCACAGTGGTCCCCGTTCTCTTTGGCCTCAAAGCCTTTGAATTCAAAGATAACTGGGGAGGGCGCCGATGTCCACCGACTCGGGCGGTCCGGCCGTCGACGAGGCCGTCCGCACCCTGCTGCTGCTCATGCCGCGGCTCGTCGGCCGCGCCAAGCGCCTGCCCATTCCGCCGGCGCTCCAGGGCCTCGACCTGGCGCCGCGCCATCTCGCGCTGCTGGCCCACCTGGAGTACGACGGCCCGGCCAGCGTCAACGAACTGGCCGCCCGGCTGGAGGTCGCCCCGACGACCGTCAGCCTCATGGTGAGCGACCTGTCGCGGCCGGGCGTCCTGGAGCGCACCGCCGACCCCGCCGACCGCCGCCGCCGCATCGTCGCCATCGCCCCCGCCTTCACCGCGCCGATCGGCGAATGGCTCTCCGGCAGCGCCTCCGCCTGGGAGCGCGTCATGCGCGACCTCGCACCCACCGAGCGCGCCACGGTCATCAGCGCCCTGCGGGCTTATGAGGCCGCCTTGGAGCAGGGCACCGCCGAGCGTCAGGATGCCGATCCGGGGTAGCGGTCGCCTTCGCCTGGCCCGGCGCCGGTCAGAGGGCTTTCCGCGTACGGCCGTGCGGCGTCAGGTGCTTCGTGCCGGCCAGGGTGTGGTGGACGGTGCGGGCCACCCGTTCGATGGTGGCGATCCCGTAGGCCATGGACGGGGTGTCCTGCGTGAGGACGACGATCATGTAGTCCTCGCCGTGCCCGTCGAAACTCCCGATGCTGTGGACGCGCCAGCGCCTCTCTGGGCGGGGCAGCCAGCCGTTCTTCATGTGCCAGGCGACCCCCGGGGGACGTCCCGCCGGGGTGCCCCACCGCTGCGCCGGGACGACCTCGTGCATCAGCCTCAGCGCGTAGGCGCGGGCCCTGGTGGGCAGGAGCGCGTTCGGCGTGGTGAGCCGCCTCAGCAGTTCGATCTCGTCGTGCGCGGTGATCTGGGTGAGTCCCCAGTGGCCGTCCGGGTCCAGTTCGGTCTGGTCCATGCCGGCCCGGTCGATGAAGTCCGCGATGCGGGCACGTCCCACCGAGCGCCACAGGTCGGACGTCGCGCGGTTGTCCGAGCGGATGATCATCCTGCGGGCCCGGAGCCTCTCGGCCGCCGTCAGCGGGCGGTCCTCGTCGGCCGCCCGGCGAAGCAGCGCGCCCAGGACCGTGACCTTGACGACGCTCGCCGAGTCGTAGCGCCGCCCTGCCGCGACCGCGCAGCGGATGCCGCGCCGGCGGTCGTACACGGCGACGGACTCGGTCCCGGCGCGGCCGCGCAGCGCCTGCCTGATCCGCGCGCCGAGCCGGTCGGCGGCCTTCGGATGCCGGACCGACGAGCAGGGGCCGTCCGGGGCCGCGGCCCGGGCAGGCGCGGCGGTCGGCAGCAGCGCGGCCGCGAGCGCGAGCGCGGCGATGGATCGTGCCATCCGGCCACGCTATTGATCACGAAATCCGGGACGGGCCATCCCGGGGCCGCGCTTCGGTAAAGGAGCGCTCAGGGAGTGGCCAGGCCGCCGAGCAGCTCGTCGATCGCGGCGCGGACCTGCCGGTCCATGGCCCGGGCGAAGCCGGCATCGACCGTGACCTGGGCGCCGGAGCGCAGCCGGGCGATGGTCTCGGTGAGGGCCCCGAGGTGCCGGTCGTCGACGGCCTCGTCCAGCCGCCCGACGACGTGCGTCGTGATCAGCCGGACGAACATCGCGGCGAGGTCGTCCATGCTGCGCTGGAGCTCCTGGCCGGCCGCGAGCACGGCGTCGAGCGGCACCCCCGCCCGCACCAGCGTCACCGTGGCGTCGAGCTGGCGGCGGCTCCAGTGGGTGACGCGGTCGCCGTCCACCTCGATGTGCCCGAGCGCGACGGCCCGCTCGACGGCCTCCGGACCGACCTCGCCGGGGAACAGCGCGGCCAGCTCGTCCAGCGTCATCGTCACCGGGACCTCGTTCGACCACGGGGTCGTGACCGCCTTCTCGACGCCGAGGACGGTGCCGATGTCGCGGCCCTGCTCCCAGGCGGCCAGCAGCTCGCGGATGCCCTCCAGGGTGTGACCGCGGTCCAGCAGGTTCCCGATCATGCGGAGGCGTGCCAGGTGGTCCTCGGAGTACAGGCCGATGCGCCCCACGCGGCGTGGCGGCGGCAGCAGCTTGCGCTCCTGGTAGTACCGCAGGGTCCGCACCGGGACCCCGGCGGCCGTGGCGAGTTCGCCGATGCGGTACTCGCGGGCCCCGGCGCCGGGGTGGCCGCCCTGTTCCTCCGTCGGCTCTTCGCTCACGGCGGCCAGCATAGTTCGCGGCCGGTCCCGGCCACGTCCCGTATCGTGCGGCGACGGAACGCCGGTGCGGTCGCGCACGTCAGATCCCCGTCGTTGCCGACGCCCCCTGCCGGAAAGAAAGGCGAAAGATGCTGAAAACCCGTTCCGCGGCCCTCGCGCTCGTCGGTCTGGTCGCCGCGTTCGGGCTGACCGCCTGCGGTCAGGACCGGTGGTGCGAGCACGATGCGACCGACACGAAGGTGAGCGACCGCTTCTGCAAGAACAACACCCCCGGGTACGAGTGGGAGTCGGACGGCGGAGGCCACAAGAAGAAGTCGTCCAAGCACAAGACGGTCAAGAAGACCAAGTCGCGCCACTGACCTCCGGCGGGCCGTCCGCCGAGACGGCGGCCCGGAAGCCGAGACGGCCCCGGACGGACGAACCGGCCGGGGCAGAATGGCCGTGGCTCAGCGGGGGCATCGGAGCCGCGCGTCCTCACTCTTCTGGTGCGTATCCCAGCTCTGGATGACACCTCCGGCGACTGCGGTCCGGTAGGTCTCCCGGCCCGAGGTCCAGTCGCACGGGATCGTCGCCTTGACCTGCAGATACGCCCCCCATTTCTTGGGGACGTACGAGTTCTGGCCCGTGTTGCAGGCCCAGCCGCCGACCGGTCCGCGCTTGCAGAGCGACACCTCGACGGTGATGTATCCGGGCTTGTCGCAGATGATGCTGCCGTAGCCGACGACCTCGGCGGCCGCGCCCTTCCCGCGGACGGTCGGGCGCCAGGAGCGCAGAACGCATTTGTTCTTCGCGACCTCGGGCTGGAAGGACGGCGCGTTCCGGGCTCGCGCTCCGGAACCGGCCGTGACCCCGGTTTGCGAGGCGCTGCTCGTCACTTCCCCGTGCCCCTGGAAACCAGAGAAGAACATCAGGGCGGCCGTTATGGCGCTGCACGCTGCGCCGCCTGCGGCGATTTCCACGATTCGTCGCCTCATCGAGCCCCGTCCCTCCACGCGTTCTTCCAGGTGAGAACACGCTAGGAAGGATCGGGTGCCGCATTTCAGGGCCCTAGGGCCCCGTCCGGCTCAGGCCGGGCCCCAATACGAGGAGAGGATCTCGCCGGGCCCGCGGGTACACGGGAGGCGGCCCGGGCTGATCACACGGAGGCACCGAACCGCGGCGGCTATGTGACGCGCCGCGCTGTCATGGTGCGGCGCTGCCGGCGCCGGGTCGTCTCGTCCTCGGCGCGGGACGCCTCGGCGGCGAGCAGGTCGGCGAGCGAGCGGGGGAGGATGTCCTCGCGGCGGTCGGCGAACGGTGAACGCATGATCCCTCCCGGATCAGGCGGCGGTTGTCAGGTCGGGATAGGCCGCGTACACGCTGGTCAGAGCCCAGCGCATCCGGGCCAGGTAGGCGTCCGGATGGTCGCCGGCCTCCTGGGCGACGGCGGCGATCCAGCGGGAGACGTCCCCGCCGCAGGCCCCGAACCGGTCGTTGATCGCGGTGCGGACCTGCTCGGCGGAGGGACGGTCGGACTCCTGCAGCGGGGAGGTGAACAGGATCTCGGCGAGGTCGGACGCGTTCATCGAGGTGAAGCTCGGCATGGTCGACATCGGAGTGCCTTCTTCCTGCGGGAGACTTCCTCGTCACCCTTCTGCTGATTACGACTCTGCCTCCCGCACGAATTCATCGCCATAGGGGAAAACCCCTAATCACGGTGGAGTTTCCCCCCCGGGGTCACCCTGAGCGGCCTTGGGAGCGGGGCGAGAAGGCGTCCGTGAGGGCTTCGCGGAAGGCGCGTACGGCCGGGTGGGAGCCGCCTCCCCGGCGGGACGCCGTGAACAGGCGGCGTGTGCGGTGCTCCTCCGGCAGCTCGACGACGGGCACTGCGGGTGGGCCGTCCTGCCAGACCAGGCCCGGGAGCAGCGCGGCGGCGTGGCCGCGCTCGACCAGCCGCAGATGCAGCAGCAGGTCGGTCGACTCGAAGCGCACGTCCGGCTCGAACCCCGCCTCCCGGCACAGCCGCGTCGCCCACCGCCGGGACGCCGTGCCCTCCGGCTCCATCACCCATGGGCTCTCCGCCAGGTCGCGCAGGCCCGCGCCCGGCGACCGCGCGGGGAGCGCGAGGCGGATCTCGTCCGTCCCGAGCCCCTCGTGGTCGACGCCCGCCGGGCGGGGGCTCGGGTCGCCCGGATACTCCTCGGTGATCACCAGGTCGAAGTCGCGCGCGAGCAGGGCGGGCAGGGCGCTCTCCGGCTCCCGCTGCGTGACCTCGATCCGGAGCCGCGGATGGGCGTCGCGCAGCGCGCTGAGCGCGTCCGGGACGAGCGCGAGCGCGGCCGTCTGGAACGCGGCGACCCGCAGCACCCCCGCGATCCCGCGCAGGGACGCGGCGAGGTCGGCCTCCGCGCGTTCGAGGCGCTCCAGCACCGCCTCGGTGTGCGCGACGAGGATCTCGGCCTGCGCGGTCAGCCGGACGCGGCGGCCCACCGGTTCCAGCAGCTGCACCCCGGCCTCCTTCTCCAGGACGGACAGCTGCTGCGAGATCGAGGACGGGCTGTAGGAGAGGGCCTCGGCGACGGCGGCGAGCGTCCCCCGGTGCTTCAGCTCGCGCAGGAGCCGGAGCCGGTGCAGGTCCAGCATGGCCGCTCCATTCATCGGCTTGGGTGACGATTATCGCTCGGAAACATTCGCTGGACCGATCGGACTCCGGCGCGGGACGGTGTTCGCCATGGTCACGGCCCCCGCCTCGCTAGCCCGTTCGTCCTGGTTCGCCCGTCCGGCCGCGCGTCACTGGACGTGCCCGCCCGCGCCGGGCGACGTGGCCGCCTTCCACCGGACGCTCCCTGGTCACGCCGCGACGCCGCTCGTCGAGCTGCCGTCCCTCGCGGCCGAACTCGGCGCCCGGCGGCTGTTCGTCAAGGACGAGTCGGCGCGCCTCGGCCTGCCCGCCTTCAAGATCCTCGGCGCCTCGTGGGGCGTCCACCGGGCGCTCTGCGACCGGCTGGGTCTCGCGCCCGGCGGGACGTCCCTCGCCGCTCTGCGGTCGGCGCGGCCGGACGTCCGGCTCGTGACGGCGACGGACGGCAACCACGGCCGCGCGGTCGCGGCGATGGCCCGGCTGCTGGGGCTGCCGGCGGAGGTCTGCGTTCCGCACGGCGTCCACCCCGAGGCGGTGGCGGCGATCAAGGCGGAGGGCGCGGCCGTGACCGAGATACCGGCGCCCTACGACGAGGCTGTGCGGGCCGCCGCCGATGCCGCGGCCGCCGGCCATTCGGCGCTGCTCGTCCAGGACACCGCATGGCCTGGTTACGAACAGGTGCCGCAATGGATAGTCGAGGGCTACTCCACCCTCTTCACGGAGATAGACGAACAACTCGCTGAGGCGGGGGCCGCCCCAGCGGGCCTTGTGGCCATTCCAGTGGGTGTGGGGTCGCTGGCCCAGGCTGCTGTGACCCATTACCGGTCCGGGCGGTCCGCTCCCACGTTGCTCTCTGTTGAACCCGATGCGGCGCCCTGCGTTTTGGCGAGCCTCCACCAGGACCGGCCGCTGACCGTCAGGACACGGCCGACCATCATGGCGGGGTTGAACTGCGCAACTCCGTCGACGCTCGCTTGGCCCGTCCTACGCGCCGGCCTGGACGCCGCCGTAGCGGTCACCGACGCATCCACGGCCCGCGCGGCGCGCGACCTGGCCCGCCTCGGAGTCGCGGCCGGCCCGTGCGGCGCCGCCTCCCTCGCCGGTGCCCGTGCCGCGCTGGCGCCGGACCGCCGCCCGCTCCTCGCGTCCGGTCACGGGGAAACGGTCGTCCTCCTGGCCACGGAGGGACGAGCCGCTAACCCCGCATAACGACATTTCGGAAAAGGGGGCAGCGCAGCTGACCTACGCGCCGGTAACATAATGTCGCCGCATCCGCCTGGATCGGTGTGCTCTCGGCCAACGCTCCCGGTCGCGCCCGGGGACGAGCAACGAGAGGGGACGCGCCATGCAGCCCACTCTGGACCAGTTCCTCGCCGACCGCCTCGAAGAGATCACCGCGGAGGTCGCCGGAGAGATCGCCGAGCGCGTCCCCGCCTACACGCACCTGCGGGCGCGCGAGATCCTCGCCCTCGTCCGGGACGCCCTCGCCGCCTACACCGGCGCCCGGGAGACGGCCGCCGTGCTCGACGCGTTCCGCGCCCTCGGCGCCAGCCAGGCCCGCGCGGGGCACGACGTCCGGCACTTCGAGTCCGCGCTGCGCACCGGCGCCCGCGTCCTGATCCGCCGGACGGCCGGCGCCGCCGCCGGCCTCTACCCGCCCACGGCCGAGTACATCACCGTCATGGAGCACGCGTTCAGCGCCGAGGGCCGCATCGTCCAGGCCGCCGTCGAGGGCCACCGCCGGGCCGGGCGGCGCGCCGGGACGCGCCGCCTCCGCACCCTCGTCTCCGAGAACTAGCGGCGCCGGACGGCCCTCTCGTTCGGCACGCAGTGCGTCATCCTCAGGCCGTCGACGTCCCGCGGACCGTTCTGGCCGAGGTTCTTCAGCCGCTGCTGGTCCTCGTCGGTGAGGTCCTGCCCGGGCAGCGGGCCGAGGTTCCTGACGTCGTCGGCGGAGATGCCGAGCCCCCGGCCGACGCGCAGCCCGAGATCGTCCTCGACGAGCAGGAAGTGCCACACCATGCGCTCCTGGACGGGACGCGCGCACTGCGAGATCAGCTCGACGAAGTTGCGCACCAGGTCGTCGCGCTCCCACTCCTCCATGAGCAGGTAGCGCTGGCCCGCCTGCTTGTAGTCGTTCGCGCGGGCGATGCGCTTGCGGGTGAGGCGCCCCGTGATCTCCGGGCCCTGCTCGTCGTGCGTCGGGTACTCGCCCTCGCGCAGGCCCCCGGTGATGGACGGCTCGTAGTTCACGTGGGGGTTCGCCCCTCCGGCGTCCACGTGGTACGTCATCTGCCCGTCGCGCTGATTCGTCCGCACATGGGCGCCCTTGGCCCGGTTGACGGGCAGCTGGAGGTAGTTCGGGCCGACCCGGTGGCGCTGGGTGTCGCTGTAGGAGAACGTCCGTCCGACGAGCATCTTGTCGTCGGAGAAGTCGAGTCCGTCGACCAGGACGCCGGTGCCGAACGAGATCTGCTCGTTCTCGGCGAAGTTGTCCTCGACGTTCCGGTCGAGCACGATCCGTCCGACCGGCTTCGGCGGGAAGTCGTTCTCCGGCCACACCTTCGTGTCGTCGAGGGGATCGAAGTCCAGCTCCGGGTGCTCGTGGTCGTCCATCACCTGGACGACCAGCTCCCACTCCGGGAACTCCCCGCGGTCGATGGCCTGGTGGAGGTCCCTCGTCGCGTGCCCGAGGTCGCCGGCCTGCACCGCCGCGGCGTCCTCCGCCGTCATGCTGCGCACGCCCTGCTTCGGCATCCAGTGGTACTTCACGAGCTTGGTCTCGCCTGCCTGGTTAACCCACTTGTAGGTGTTCACGCCGAAGCCCTGCATGTGCCGGTAGCCGGCCGGGATCCCGCGCGGGCTGAACAGGTTGACGAGCATGTGCATCGACTCGGGCGTCTGCGACATGAAGTCGAAGATGCGCGCCGGCTCCTGCCGGAACGTCACCGGATCGGGCTTGAGGGCGTGGATGACGTCGGGGAACTTGATGGCGTCCCGGATGAAGAAGACCGCCAGGTTGTTGCCGACGAGGTCCCAGTTGCCGTCCTCGGTGTAGAACTTGATGGCGAACCCGCGCGGGTCGCGCGCCGTCTCCGCCGAGTCGCGCCCGCCGATGACCGTGGAGAACCGCAGCGCGATGGGCGTGCGCTTGCCCTCACCCTGGAACAGCTTGGCGCGGGTGTAGTTCGCGATCGGCTCGTCGCCCCATTTCCCGTACGCCTCGAAGAACCCGTACGCGGTCACGCCGCGCGCGTGGACGACCCGCTCGGGGATGCGCTCCCGATCGAAATGGCTGATCTTCTCAAGGAACTGGTAGTTCTCCAGGGTGGCCGGGCCCCGAGAGCCCACCGTCCGCTGGTTCTGGTTGTCGTACACCGGGTGGCCCTGCCGGTTGGTCAGCACCGGACGGTCGTCCCCCGGCTGTGGCCCCATGCTCGCAACGTCCGTCACGACGCCTGTCTCCTCTCACCCGCTCTCGCTGGCGCTCTACCCGGCGGGGGACAGGGGAAGGTCCGCACCAGGTAAACCCTGCCCGGCGAGCTCGACGTCATCCGGCGAGGCCAGGTCATTCGGCGAGCGCGGCGGCGAGGTCGTCCAAGTGCCTGGAGACCGGGCCCAGGGTGAGCAGCCCGCTCTGCGCGCCCGCCAATTCGCCCGCGGCCGGGACGAGTTCGTCGTGCGCGCGCCGCATCGCCGCACGGTCGCCCACCGCGATGGCGGCCTGCGCGGTGAGGCACCACAGGGCTTCGAACAGCAGGTCCCGCGGGGGGTCGGGGACGTCCCGCAGCGCCGCGGCGGCCTCGCCGGGACGTTCGCGCGCCAGCAGCACCAAAGGCCGGGCCCAGGGCAGGTACGGCCCCCAGTCGGCGGGCCCGGTCTGGGCGGGCAGCCGGTGCCGGACGCGCAGGCAGAGGAGGGCGAGCGGCAGCAACCCGTCCTCCAAACCGGGCATGCCGCACCCCTCCATGTGCGCGGCCGCATCCCGGTAGGCGCTCTCGGCCTCCTCGAACGACGCCTCGCCGGACGCCGCGAGCCGCAGCGCCCGGTACCAGGTCGTGAACACGCCGACCAGCGGACGCTCGTGCCGTTCGGCGAGGCGGTCGGCGGCGTCCGCGTGCCGGTCGGCCCCGCCGAAGTCGCCGAGCGCGGCGCGGGCCTGGAGCCGGACGAGATGACCGAGCACCTCGTAGCTCGACAGGTCGTTGCGCGCCGCCAGGTCCACCAGCTCCGCGCCGATCCCGTCCCGCCGCGGCGCCAGCCCACGACTCCAAGGAGACCCAGAAGGCCGTCGGGCGGAAGAAGAACGCCATCGTCCTGGACGGCGAGACCCGCGAGGTCGCGGGCCTGCGCGTCT
>NZ_JBFARL010000007.1:0-86600 GCF_040674655.1 Actinomadura sp. NPDC049753
GGACCGCCGACGTGGCCGAGTAGAGCCTTCGCCATGACTAAGGGTCCTCCACGCTGAGTAACCAGCAGCGAGAGCATGTTGATCTTGTACTGCATGATCCGGTAGTTCCTCGGGTCGTACCACTGGCTGACGATGATGTGGAAGTTGCCGAACGTCGAGCCGGGGACGACGAAGCCGCCGTAGGGGCTGGCGACGAGGTTGGCCGCTTCGGCCCGGGGGTCGGACGGCAGGATCATCGTCTGCTCCAGCGTCCGCGTCAGGTCCGAGGTCGGGAGCGGGAAGACCATCGCCCGGATCGAGAGCGGGTTCATGTTCAACCAGGTCAGGACGTACTTGCCGTCCATGGCGCGGAAGCAGATCTCGCCCCACTTGCGGACGCCGAAGACCGTGGTCGGGGGCGCCCCCCAGCGCCAGTCACCGTCGGCGTAGCCCCAGGGCTCGTAGGCGTTCGGGTCGCCGAGCCGCTCCTTGCGCACCCGGTGGAGCAGCATCCCCGAGTCCCGCTCCCGGTTGAAGACCGTCGACAGGACGTAGCACCACCCGTCGTCGGCCACCGCGTAGGTCTTCTGCTGGAACTGGCCGCCGTGCAGGTCGCCCGGCCACTGGCACAGGTACTCCCAGGTCTCGCCGTTGTCGGTCGAGCGCCAGAAGTCGGTGTGGTGGGTGTCGAAGATGACCCCGCGCATGAGATGCATGTACATGACGCCGTCCACGACGAAGGCGTCGGAGGGGATCGCCGTCGTGGCCTTGTCGCCGACCGGGTTGTGCGGCTCGTGGACGAGGGCCCTCGCGTGGCCTCCGCCGACGCTCCCGTCGATGCGCAGGTTGTTCACGTCGCCGTTGCTGGAGCGCAGGCCCACGGGGGCGCGCCAGTCGTCGGCGGGCTCTCCCGGGTTCGGCACGTGGTCGCCGTTGAAGGTGTCGCCGCAGACGAAGAGCATGGTGCCGTCCGGGCACCGCACGGGGATGCCGAGGTCGGTCCACGGCGAGGCGAACGGGCCGGTCTCGACCGGGCCGCTCAGGTTCTTGATCTTGGTCGCGAGGGTCGGGCTGGACGGGTCGCCCGGCCCGCCGGCCGTCCTCACCGTCGCCTGCCGCCCGTCCTGGCTGAAGCCGACCCACCCCGCGCCGACCGCTCCCGCGCCGAGGGCGACGCCCGCGCCCACCCTGAGGAGCTTGCGGCGGGAGAGACCGCCGGCGTCCGTGCCCTTGCCGTCCGATGGACGTGTCATCTGGCGATGCCTTTCAGGTCGACTCTCATGCACTGGAGATGCCCTTGGCGCCGCGGCCCTTGGCGAGGATCGGCAGATCCCGGTCGTCCGGCGACAAGCTCAGAAGAACATCAGTGTCTGTTTTACCGTAGGACGGGAGGAGTCGCCAGGGAATCACGATCAGTTATCCGATTTATCCGGCGGCGGGTCACCGAGCGTCCGGTGGTCGAGCGGTTCCGCGCGGTGCCGCCACGAGGTCGGAGCCCGCTGATCAGGCAGAACACCCCGATCGGCCGCCCGCCGGAAAAGTCTTCGAGAAAAATCTCGCTGGTCTGTCGAAACCGCGTCTTCCCGTTCGAAGTGTCGGCAGAGGGCCGAGAGGGGCAGCAGGAGCCGGGCCCACGGGACGCGAGGAGACGATCGTGATCGAGCAGCGGACGAGGAGCACGTCGAGGGCCGCGCACCGGGAGGCCCGCGACCGGGAGACCGGCGTGACCAGGTCGCTCCTGGGCTACGGGGTCATCGCAGGGCCGGTGTTCATCGCGGTGGCGCTCGCCCAGGCGCTGACCCGCGACGGCTTCGACCTCACCAGGCACGCCTGGAGCCTCCTGGCCAACGGCGACCTCGGCTGGATCCAGATCACCAACTTCCTGGCTGCCGCGGCCACGACCATGGCCTGCGCGGCCGGCCTGCGCCGCGCCCTGGCCCCGGGGCGGGGCGCGACCTGGGCCCCTCGGCTGGTCGGCGGTTACGGCGCGGGCCTGCTCGCCTCGGGCGTCTTCCGCGCCGACCCGGCGATGGGCTTCCCGGTGGGGACGCCGGAGGGACCGGGCGCGGTCAGCTGGCATGGCGCGCTCCACCTCGCCGGCGGCACCGCCGGCTTCCTCTGCCTGATCGGCGCCTGCTTCGTCATCGCCCATCGGTTCGCGGGCGAGAACCGCCCGGGGTGGGCCCTCTACTCCCGGCTCAGCGGTGTGCTCTTCCTGGTCTCGTTCGCCGCGATCGCCTCCGGCGGCGGCGCCGCGTGGGCCACCGTGACCTTCATCGCCGGGATCCTGATCAGCTGGGGCTGGTTGTCGGCCCTGTCGATCCACCTGTACCGGCGCGCCGAGCCCGGCCGCGGCTGAGCGCCGTCCCCCGACCACCCGTTCGTCCGACACCGTCATCGAAGGAGAGCACCGTGCGATACATGATCACTCTCAGGGTCACCGACCGGCCCGACACCCCGCCACCCGCCGAACTGATGGAGGCCATCGCCAAGCTCGGCGAGGAGGCGACCAGGTCCGGAGCCCTTCTGGACACCGCCGGGCTGGCGCCCAGTTCGGAGGGGGCCCGGATCACCCTCGCCGGGGGTGCGCTGAGCGCCGTCGACGGCCCGTTCGCCGAGGCCAAGGAGCTGATCAGCTACGCCCTGTTCGAGGTCCGCTCCAAGGAGGAGGCCATGGAGTGGACGTCCCGCTTCCTGAAGGTCCACCGCGACCACTGGAAGGGCTGGGAGGGCGAGGCGGACCTGCTGCGCGTCATGGGCCCGGAGGACTTCGCCGCCCCGGCCTGACCACACCACCGGCTCACCGAGCCGCCGCCCCCGGCCGGGTTCCGGCCGGGGGCGCACGCGTCGGCGGGCGGTGCGGCGGCGGTCGCCCGGGTGGTTTGATCGGTCCATGACGGGTGGCGACTCGCACCGGACGATCGAGGCGGTCTGGCGGATCGAGTCCGCGCAGGTGGTGGCGAGCCTGGCCAGGCTGGTCAACGATGTCGGCCTGGCCGAGGAACTGGCTCAGGACGCCCTGGTCAGCGCGCTGGAGCAGTGGCCGCGAACCGGCGTGCCCGACAACCCGGGCGCATGGCTCATGCTCACCGCCAGGCACAAGGCGATCGACCTGATCCGCCGCAACGCCCGGTACGCCGGCAAGCTCGCGGAGATCGGCCGGGACCTGGAGGTCCGCCGGGAGTCGGCCGAGGCCGAGCTGGACGACGCCCTCGACGACCACATCGGCGACGACCTGCTCCGCCTGCTGTTCACCGCCTGCCATCCCGTGCTGCGGCCCGAGGGGCGGGTGGCGCTGACCCTGCGCCTGCTGGGGGGCCTGACGACGCAGGAGATCGCGCGGGCCTTCCTCGTCCCGGAGCCGACCGTGGGACAGCGGATCTTCCGGGCCAAGCGCGCCCTCGCCGACGGGCGGGTGCGGATCGAGCTGCCCCCGCCGGCCGAGCTGCCCGCCCGGCTCGCGTCCGTCCTGGAGGTCAACTACCTGATCTTCAACGAGGGCTACTCGGCGACCGCCGGCGACGACTGGATGCGTCCGGCGCTGTGCGAGGAGGCGCTGCGCCTGGGCCGCCTCCTGGCCGATCTCATGCCCGGCGAGTCCGAGGTGCACGGCCTGGTCGCCCTGATGGAGATCCAGGCGTCCCGGACGCGCGCCAGGACGGGCCCGGACGGCGAACCCGTCCTGCTCCTCGACCAGGACCGGAGCCTGTGGGACCGCCTGCTGGTCAACCGGGGGCTCGCGGCCCTCGCGCGCGCCGAAGCCCTCGGTACGCTCGGCCCGTACGGGCTGCAGGCCGCGATCGCCGCCTGCCACGCCCGCGCGGCCGCCGCCGAGGACACCGACTGGGAGCGGATGGCCGCCCTGTACCGGGTGCTCGCCCACCTCGCCCCCTCCCCGGTGGTGGAGCTGAACCGCGCGGTCGCGGTGAGCATGGCGTACGGCCCGGCCCGGGGCCTGGAGATCGTTGACGCTCTGCGGGGGGAGCGTTCCCTCAGGAGCTATCCGCAACTGCCCGCCGTACGCGGCGACCTGCTGGAGAAGCTGGGCCGCCTGGACGAGGCGCGGGCGGAGTTCCGGCGCGCCGCCGAGCTCACCCGCAACGAACGCGAACAGGCCCTGTACCTCGCCCGCGCGGGACGGTGACCGCCACCGGAACCGGCACTCCGATCGCCGGCCGCCCGCGTGACCGGAGATCGGAGCTCCCCGCCTAGGTCATCGGTGGATGCCGAAGGTGTGCGCGACGTGGGGTGTGTCGACCAGGGTGTGGGGCGCCAGGGCGTGATAGGCCCAGACGTGCACCCACGCGTTGCCGGTGCGCACGGTCAGCCAGGCCTTCACCATGCCGGGGCCGAAGTAGGTGAGCAGCAGGAAGGCGATCGAGAGGGCCGCCTCCCGGGGGGACCCGTACTCCGCCCAGGAGTCCCACACGTGCAGGGCCGCGTAGGCGAGTCCGCCGAAGATCACGGTGGTCGCGGTCGAGCCGGTCAGCCTGGCGAAGCGCGGGATCAGGATCGCGTAGACGAAGACCATCGTCGGCAGGACCGTCCCCGCCATGTAGAGGACGAAGGTGAGCGGCGCGCCCAGCAGCAGCTGCCTGGCGCCGAGGTCGAAGATCTCCGGCCGCAGCGCGGCGGTCTGCACGGCCGCCTCGACCAGCAGCACGACGACGATCAGGCGGAGGTCGCCGCGCCGGTCGGCGGAGACCAGGTTGAGCGCCCGGGCGGAGTAGCGGCGCCGGAAGTACACCAGCGGCGCGATCGCGAACACCACCAGGTTGTAAGCGGCCCAGGCGATCGCCTCGGCCCGCGTGACGTGGTCGTTCGTCTCGTTCATCGAGCCGGCCAGGTGCAGGCCGAACGGGTGCCAGCCGAACGCCCGGCCCACCGCGAACCCGAGGGCGAGCCCGCCCGCGCCGTAGGCGATGAGCAGCAGGGTCTCGCGGAGCGCGGTGGCGCGCTCGGGGGCGCGGGCCGCGAGGTCGGGCCTGGTCCGGCGCCGGGTGAGGAGGAAGACCAGGGCCATGATGAGGAAGACCTCGGCGAGCCGGACGTTGAGGTCCACCAGATAGGCGGACGTGGTGCGCTCTCCGGCGTCGTGCAGGTCGAGCGGGAGCCTGCGCCCGGCCAGGACCAGCGTCAGCGCGTTCGCCGACGCCCATGCCAAGGCGGCCAGCCATACGGCGCGGCTGCGGAGCGGCGACGCGGCCGTGCCGCCTCCTGTCGGCGGACCGGTGCCGGACGGGCGTCGCGAGGGGGATCTCAGGCGCATCGGGCGATCTCCGTTCGACGTTTTACTAGCACGACTGTGCTATTTCCGAGCGGATAGTAGCACGACTGTGCTAGTAATGGGGGATGCCAAGAGTGGTGGACGGTGAGCAGCGGCGCCTGGACGTGGCGGCGGCGGTGTTGCGGGTGGTCCTGCGCGACGGACTGGACCGGGCCTCGGTCCGCAACGTGGCGAGCGAGGCCGGCCTGTCGATGGGGTCGCTGCGGCACTACTTCGCGACGCAGTCCGAGCTGCTGGCGTTCACCCTGCGCGCGATCATCGAGCGGATCCAGCGACGCATGGCGGCGCTGCCCCCCGAGCCCGATCAGCGGCGCCGCGCCGAGATGGTGCTGGCCGAACTGCTGCCGATGGACGAGGAGCGGGCCGTCGAGAACCGGGTATGGCTGGCCTTCACCGCACGCGCGATGGTCGATCCGACGCTGCGGGCCCTGCAGAGCGAGGGGTACGGCCTCCTGCGCGAGGGCTGCCGCTCCCTCGTGCGCTCCCTGGACGTCCCCGAACCCGCCGTGGAGTACGAGACCGACCGGCTGCACGCCCTCGTCGACGGCCTGGCCGTCCACGCCGCCACCCACCCCCACCTGACCACCCCGGCGCGGATGCGCGAGATCATCGCCGTCCACCTCGCCGGACTCGGCCGTCCCGCCGGTGCCGCCTGACCGGGCCTGCGGCACCGCCGCCGAGTGTTTCCGGGGTCACTCCAGGTTCAGGTCCTGGGGGACGTCGCCGGGGGTCAGGTCGTGTCTCAGGCGGAGGAAGCGGGCGGCGTGGCGCCAGCGGCCGTGTTCCACGGCGGCGTCCACGCTGATCTCCGCGACGGTGTCCGGGGCCACCCGGGTGTAGTGGATCGGGTCTCTGGTGGAAGGGAGGCCGCCGGCCCAGCCCGCGGGCAGGGGCTCCGGCCAGGGGTGGTCCGGGCCCGCCTCCGACAGGGCGCCGGCCAGCGCGGTGCGCGCTCGGGGAGTGAGAGGTGTGGTCCGGGCGACCACGCGGAGCGCTCCGGCGGTCGTGTATCTGCCCAGGAGCAGGGTCTGCGGCTGTTCGAGGGTGCCGGTCACCCCGCCGACGAGCGCCTCGGTCGTCGTGCGGTGCTTCACCTTCCACCAGCCGCGCTTGCCCTCCTTGTAGGGGTCGCCCGCGGCCTTCACGACCAGGCCCTCGATGCCCTGCGCGACGAGGATCTCGAACCACAGGCGGGCTTCGCCCACGTCGCGGAGCTGCGGGCAGAGGACGATGCGGGAGGTGCCGGGAAGGTCGCGCAGGAGGCGCTCCAGCTCGGTGCGGCGGGCGGAGAGGGGGGCGGGGCGGTGGTCCGCTCCGCCGGCCTCCAGGACGTCGAAGACGACGTAGTGGCACGGCTCGGCGACCGGGGAGCCGGTGCGGCGGGTGACGTGGCGGCGCTGGAGGGCGGAGAAGTCCAGGCGGCCGTCCTCTCCCCAGCGGACGATCTCGCCGTCCACCACCGTCCCGGGCGGGAGGGTGCCGGAGACGGCGGAGACGATCTCGGGGAAGGCCGCGTCCAGCCGCTTGAGACGGCGTGACCAGAGCTGGACATCGCCGTCCTCTCCCACCCGGGCGACGCAGCGGAACCCGTCGAACTTGGGTTCGTAGCGACAGCCGCCCGAGCAGGCCTTTTCCTGGGGGATGCGGTCGATCGCGGTCGCGGCCATGGGGGCGACGGGTCCCTGGATGCGCACCCCCACCCCCGATCGCGGCTCGTGTCCGAGGTACCCCGCCGGTGGCGCGGCGAGTGCCCTGCGGCCCGGGTTTGGGCAGCTCATTGCCTCGCGCAGGCCCTGTCGAGGGCGCCGGTCGAGCCGGTCGGGCGAGATGTAACGTTCTGAACGACCCCGGCGCTGAATGATCACCTGGGTCGGAAGGTGAACGGGGAAGCATGCTCAAGCGCACAGTGATCGGGACGTCGCTCGCCGCCGTGGCGGTGGCGGGAACGGTGGTCTGGACGGTCTCGTCGACGTCGACGGCGACGACGGCGTCCGCGACCCGGCCGGGGCCCGGACGGGTCCACGCCCGCGCCCTCGGTGACATCGCCACCGCGGCCGCCGCGGGCCAGAAGGCCAAGGGGCTGCCCGCCACGGAGACCGAGCCGTTCAGCCTCGTCGGCGTCACCTGGAACAAGCCGCGCGAGGAGCTCAGGGGAACCGTCCGGATCCGCACGCGGGACGCGAAGACCGGCCGCTGGTCGGGGTGGCGCGCCCTGGAGCCCGAGCTGGCCGACGCCCCTGACCGGGGCGGGCGCGGCGGGACGAACGGGCTGTGGGTCGGCCCGTCCAACGGTGTCGACGTGCGCGTGACCGGGCAGAAGGGCCGCACGCTGCCGGAGGGCCTGCGCGTCGACCTGATCGACCCGGGCGCCTCCGCCGCGACGGCGACTCCGCGGGCGGCGGGGCCGGACGGCGGCACCGGGATGAAGCTGGTGGCGGCGACCACGCCCCTCGCCGGGCCCGTCACCGCTCCGAAGCCGGCGATCGTGGCGCGGGCCGGATGGGGCGCGGACGAGTCCCTCGTCAAGGAGCCGCCGGACTACGACGCTTCGGTCAAGGCCGCGTTCGTCCATCACACCGACACGGGCAACGGGTACTCCTGCACCGAGTCGCCGTCGGTGATCCGGTCGGTGTTCCTGTACCACGTGCAGAGCCAGGGCTGGAACGACATCGGCTACAACTTCCTCGTGGACAAGTGCGGCACGGTCTTCGAGGGGCGGGCCGGGGGCGTCGACCGCCCCGTCCACGGCGCCCACACCTACGGGTTCAACACCGACACCACCGGGATCGCCGTCCTCGGCACCTACACGGCGGCGAACGACCCGGACGTCCCGGGCGTCGCCCCCACCAAGGCCGCCCTGGACGGCGTCGCGAAGATCGCCGCGTGGAAGCTCGGGCTGACCGGGGTCGACCCGACGGCGAAGACGACGCTGACGTCGGCCGCCCCCGACGGGACGGGCGGGAAGTACCCCTACGGGCAGCAGGTCGAGTTCAACACGATCTCCGGTCACCGCGA
Organism: Actinomadura sp. NPDC049753; assembly: GCF_040674655.1. NCBI lineage: Bacteria > Bacillati > Actinomycetota > Actinomycetes > Streptosporangiales > Thermomonosporaceae > Actinomadura > Actinomadura sp. NPDC049753. The sequence continues at coordinate 8,282 of NZ_JBFARL010000007.1, forward strand.
CGGGTTCGCGACCGCGTGCCCGGGCGCGCAGCTCTACTCCGCGCTTCCCGCCGTCCGGACGGCCGCCAAGCAGATCACCGTCCCGGCCCTGAGCGCCACCGTGAGCGGCGCCACCGCCGCGGGGGGCCGCTACTACACCAAGAGCACGGCCACGCTGAACTGGACGCCGGCCGAGGGCGCGACCTACACCGTCAGCGTGGACGGCGCGACGGCCGCGACACCGGCCACCGGGGCCACGTCCGCCACGGTGACCCTCGCGCCCGGGACGCACTCGGTCCAGCTGAACGCCGCCTTCGCCGACGGGACGACCTCGGCGTCCCCCGTCTTCACGATCGTCGCGGACACGACGCCCCCCGTCATCTCGTCCCAGGCGCTCTCCCTGCGCAAGGCGACGGTCAACAGCGGCGCGTGGCCCGTCTGGCTCACCTGGAAGGCCGCCGACAACGGCCTTCTCAGCTCGCTGAAGGCCACGTCGCCCGCGGCCAAGACGTTCTCCACCACCACGACGCAGTGGGCCGCGGTGTCCAAGCCGGGCACGACCCAGACCTGGACGCTGGCCGGCACCGACGCCGCGGGCAACACCGGAACCTCCAGCCTGAGCCGCTACACCGGCGGCCAGACCGAGGGCGCCGCGCGCCGCACCGGCACCTGGGGCGTCAGCACGACCAGTTCCTACCTGGGCGGACGCGGCATGTACAGCAAGTACCGGGGCGCCAGCGCGAGCTGGACGTTCACCGGGCGCACCGCGGGCCTGATCTTCAAGCGCGCCTCCTATCTCGGCGCCGTGTACGTCTACGTGGACGGCGTCAAGATCGGCACGCTGGACACCCGGGCGTCGACCACGGCCTACCGCCAGCTGATGTGGACGCGCACCTGGAGCACCAGCGGCACGCACACCATCAAGATCGTCGTGGCGGGCACCTCGGGCCGTCCGATGGTCGGCATCGACGGCCTGGTCTACCTCCGCTGACTCCGGCGGGTCGGCCCCGGCCCCGGCGGGCCGCGGCCGACCTAGAGTGTGACGAGTGGCAGACGGGTCGTGGCGTGATCGCGTGATCGCGGAGTGCCTGGCCAAGCCGGGCGCGCTGGAGGACTATCCGTTCGGCGACGAGGTGGCCGTGTTCAAGGTCGCCGGACGGATGTTCGCGCTGGTTCCGCTGGGCGCGTCGCCTCCCACCGTCAGCCTCAAGTGCGATCCGGGCCTCGCGGAGGAACTCCGCGCCAGGCACGCCGCGGTCACGCCCGGCTACCACCTCGACAAGCGGCACTGGAACACCGTGGTGCTCGACGGCTCGGTGCCCGACGAGGAGGTGTGGGAGCTGGTCGACCACTCCTACGACCTCGTGGTCGCCAAGCTCACCCGCGCCCAGCGTTCCCGGCTCTGACCCTCTTCCCGATCACGGACGGAACCGACCTTTCCTGACTGGGGTTTTGCGCAAATAAAGCCCTTTTCTAGATGATCTTCCTATTTCTCCCTTTTGGCCGATTCATAAGGCCGCCACTTGCCGAGACCGGCATATTTGCGAAACCGCGTATTCGGTGTACGGTATTCCCCGTGGCGATCATCAGACGCCGCGAACAAACGAAACAGGAAAGGAAAGTCATGTCCAAGATCTGGACCCCGGGCGCGGGCGCGCCCGGTTTCGACCCCCGCAGCCTCAGGCGCGGGCTCGACGAGTACCTCCTCCGCTGCGAGCAGGAGCTGATCGGCATCCGCCGTGACCTCCACGCGCACCCGGAGGTGGCGTTCCAGGAGTTCCGCACGACCCAGATCATCGTCGACTTCCTGACGGCGATCGGCCTCCGGCCGCGGGTCCTGCCCAACGGCACCGGCGTCATCTGCGACATCCGCGGGGGCGACGGACCGATGATCGCGCTGCGCGCGGACATCGACGCGCTGCCCCAGAAGGACACCAAGCTCGTCTCCTACCGCTCGACGGTGGAGGACGCGGCGCACAACTGCGGCCACGACGTGCACACCGTCATGCTGCTGGGCACCGGGCGCTACCTGGCGATGCTGGCCGAGGCCGGCATGCTCCGCGGCACGGTCAGGCTCATCTTCCAGCCCGCCGAGGAACTCCCCGGCGGCGCGCGGAACGTGATCGCCGCCGGGGGTCTGGACGGGGTGCAGCGCATCTTCGCGCTGCACTGCGACCCGACGGAGGAGGTCGGATTCCTCGGTCTGAAGACCGGGGGGATCACGTCCTCCCTCGCCAAGGTCCTCATCACGCTCACCGGGCGGGGCGGGCACACCGCGCGGCCCTTCGAGACCGAGGACCTGGTCACGGCCGTGGCGAAGGTCGCGACGGAGCTGCCGGCGGTGCTGGCGCGCAGGATCGACGCCCGTTCCGCCCACGTGCTGGGCTGGGGCCGGATCTCAGCGGGCCTGACCGCGAACGCGATCCCCCCCGAGGGTGAGCTGGAGGGAACGCTCCGCTGCGCGGACCCGCTGGTCCGGCAGTGGGCCCTGGCCGTGATGCCGGAACTGCTCGCCGCCCTGACCTCGCCCTACGGGGTCGGGTGTGAGCTGACCATCCCCGTCGACATGCCGCCCACGGTGAACGAGGCGACGAGCGTGGAGATCTTCCGGGCCGCCGGTACCCACGCGCTCGGTGAAGACAAGATCATCGACACCGAGCAGAGCCTGGGCGGGGAGGACTTCTCCCTGTACACCGAGAAGATCAAGGGCGCCTACGCGCGCTGGGGCGTGCGCACGCCCGGCACGCCGAAGTACGGCCTTCACCAGAGCGGCTTCGACGTGGACGAGCGCTGCATCGCGCTCGGCGTCGACCTGCTGGTGCACACGGCGCTGACGGCTCTGGACCGCTCGCGGTCTGAGGCCTGACGCACCGAGCGGCCGTGATCGACCACGCGTCGGTCACGGCCTGGGGGCCCGGTTCACGCCGGGCCCCCTTCACGTTTCCTCCGCGAGATTTCTCGTGGCGGAGCGATGAATCGGTGAGCCCTCCGCAGTACACACCTCGACCGATCCGGTTCGAGAAGGGAATCACGCGATGAACAGCGACGAGACGGCCGTCCGCGAGGTGTTCGAGCGGCTGTACAAGGCGTGGGGCGACGGCGACGCCGACGCGTTCGCCGACCTCTACGTCGAGGACGCGACCGTGGTGATGCCCGGCGTGTTCAACCGGGGCCGCGAGGCCGTGCGCGGCTACATGGCCGCCGCGTTCGAGGGGCCGCTCAAGGGCTCCCGAGCAGTGGACGAGCCGCAGGACGTCCGCGTGCACGGGGACACCGCGATCGTCGTCAGCAGGGCGGGCATCATCATGGCGGGGGAGCAGGAGTTCCCGCCCGAGCGCGAGCGGCTCGCCACGTGGGTGCTGTCGCGCCGGGACGGACGCTGGCTCGTCGCCGCCTACGCCAACGCGCCCGCCCGCTGACAGGGGGACCACCATGGACGAGGATCTCGACTCCTACCGGCGCGAGCTGCTGGTGCACTGCTACCGGATGGTCGGCTCGGTGCACGAGGCGGAGGACCTCGTCCAGGAGACGATGCTGCGCGCGTGGCGGGCCCGGGACCGCTACGAACCGCGCCTGGCGTCCGTCCGCACCTGGCTCTACAAGATCGCGACGAACGTGTGCCTGACGGCGCTGCGGGGGCGGGCCCGGCGCCCGCTCCCGTCGGGGCTCGGGGGGCCGAGCGAGGACCCGGACGCGCCGCTGAGCCCGGCGTTCGAGGTGCCGTGGTTGCAGCCGTTTCCGGACGCGCTGCTCGACGACCCGGCATCGCGCGTCGTGCGGCGCGGCAGCCTGCGTCTGGCCCTGGTGGCGGCGATGCAGGCACTGCCGCCGAGGCAGCGCGCCGTGCTGATCCTGCGGGACGTCCTGGAGTTCGGCGCGGCCGAGGCGGCGGAGCTGCTGGAGACGTCCCCGGCCGCGGTGAACAGCGCCCTGCAGCGCGCCCGGGCGGGGGTGGCGGGCGTCGCGGAGGAGGAGATCACCGAGCCGGACGACGCGGAGGTCGGCGCCGTCCTCGACCGGTACGTGAGGTCGTTCGAGGCGGCCGACGTCGACGGGCTGGTGGCGCTGCTGACCGACGACGCCGTCATGGAGATGCCGCCCGTGCCGCTCTGGTACCGGGGGCGGCGCGACTACGGGCGGTTCATGGCGCGGGTGTTCGCGATGGCCGGCACCGACTGGCGGATGGCGCGGACGTCCGCCAACGGGCAGCCGGCCCTCGTCGCGTACCGGCGGTCCGAGGGCGCGTACCGGCTGCACACCCTCCAGGTCTTCACCGTGACGCCGCGGGGCGTGGCGCGCAACGTCGTCTTCCAGGACGCGCGGGTGTTCGCCGCGTTCGATCTGCCGGAGATGTTCGGCGGATGATGTCGATTCCGGGGGCGCGGCTTCGACTTCCTTTCAGAAGCCCTGAAAGGAGCACATCATGGACATCGCTCAGACGCTCACCAGCGGCGCCCGCCCGATCTGGCTGACCGGGGCCGCCGCGGCGCTGGCGGGTTCCGTCGCCACCGAGCTGTTCGGCCTGGCCGCCCGCGCGGCCGGCGTCCCGATGGAGGCCGGCGGCGTCGGCGCCGACACCGCCGAGCCGATCATGGTCGGGATGTTCGCGATGGGGACGGTCATCTGCACGTTCTGGGGGACGGTCCTCGCGATGCTCCTCGCGCGGTTCGCCGGGAACCCGTCCCGGACGTTCGTGCCGGCGGCGGTGGCGCTGACGGTCGTGTCGTTCACGACGCCCGTCGCCGCGGGCGCCACGGCGACCTCGACGAAGGTGATGCTGTGCGCCGCGCATGTCCTGGCCGCGGCGATCATCATCCCGATGTTCGCCCGCCGCCTGTCGGCCGCGGACGACTGAGTCATCGCCAGCGCGCCGCGCGCTCCGCGGCGGCGTGCCACCAGGCCGGGGGGGAGGGGGCGGCGGCCCGGGACGTGGGCTGGCCGGGGTGCAGTCCGAGGCGCCGGAGGGCCTCGGCCCGCACCTGGACGCTGTACCAGCCGCGCGGGCGCCCGTCGTCGTCGCGCCCGCAGGCGAGCCCTATCGTGATGTCGTCGTTCTGGAACGGCATCCAGTCGATGCCGCGGTCACGCAGTCAACGCCGCAGTGCGGCGGCGGGCCGCGGGCAGCCCTGGACGTTCTCGTACGTGACGACGGTGATCCACGCGTTCATGCGCCCATCATGCCCCGGCGGACCGGATGCGGTCGAGGACGGGCAGCGGGGACAGGCCGTAGGCGTAATAGTCGACCGTGTCGGCGCCGGAGGCGCGGGCGGCGGCGGCCTTGGCGGACAGGTGCTCGGCCGAGGTCGTGTCGGGATGGCCGGGGCGCAGGACGGCGCGGAGCACGGTGTCCGGCCCCAGCACGGCCCGGTAGGCGGCCACGTCCTCGGCCACGCGGGCGGTGTCGTGGGCGTAGCAGAGGACGGCGTAGGACGGGACGGCCGAGCCGAGCGCCGCGGGGTCGACGCCGACCCGCCAGGCGGACGCGGCCGCCGGGGCGCCGGTGGGACGTCCGTCCGCGTAGCCGAGGACGGCGCCGGTGAGGTCGAGGAACGTCAGCCGGGAGCCCTCGGCGGCGATGGCGGCGGCGACCTCGGCGGCCAGCGATGTCACGATCGGCGAGCGGGCACGGGCGTACTCGGTGAGAACGTCAGGGAGGTCGGCGGCGGGCGGGCCGCCGTCCAGGACCTCCCCGACCAAGCGGGCCGCGGCGTCGCGGGCGTTCGCCGCGTCCGGGAGAAGGGCCAGGCAGTGCGGGCAGAAGCACAGGCCCAAGGAGAACTCGGCGGCAGGGCCGAGGTCCACGAAAGAGCGTTCGTGGTGATAGCCGTGGCCGAACGTCCCGAAGTGGAGGGATTCCGCGACGACGGAGTCCACGCCTTGGCGGGCGATGGCGCGACCCAACGCGATGGCATATGCGCGGACGTCCGGGTGGGACGGGCATAGGTCGGCCGGCGCACCACGGTCGCCGAAGCAGTTCTCTTGCGTGACGTCCGGGAAAGTGAGGCCGAGCGTGGTGTTGTGCAGGAAAACGCCCCAGCCGTGCAGCGCGATTCCACGCGCGCGGGTCTCTTCTCTGAGCGCCTTTATGGGCTCCTGGTCGGCGCCCTTCTGCACCGGCGGCACCAGCCGGAGCCCGTCGAAGACGTCGCCCAGGGGGAAATGGACGCCGTCGTGGCGGAACGTGACGCGCGTCGTGCCGTGCGGTGTCACGTCACGGGCGCGGTGGTAGGCGGCGCCGATCGTGATGGCCGAGACCCCGTGGGAGAGGATCCGCGCGGCGTCGGCGCCGCGCAGATCCTCCACCATGGCGAAGAGGGACGAGTCCATCAGCTCTTCTTGTAGGCGACGAAGTCGATCTCGACGAGGATGTTCATCAGCTGCGATCCCACGGTGGTGCGCACCGGGTAGGGCTTGGTGAAGTGCTCCCGGTAGACCTCGTCGTAGGCGGCGAAGTCGCGGTGCAGGTCCTGGAGGTGGACGGTCGACTTCACCACGTCGTCCAGGCCGAGGCCGTGCTCGGCCAGGATGGCGGCCAGGTTGGCGAGGGTCTGCCGGGTCTGCGTGGCGACGTCCGTGCCGACGATCTCGCCGGTCTTCGGGTCGAGCGGCCCCATGCCGGACGTGTACACGAAGTCGCCGACCACGAGCCCCTGCGAGTAGGTGCCGACGGGCGGGGCGGAGTCCGCGCTGCGAATCTCGCGCTTGCTCATATCTGTCTCCTTATCGGGTGACGTCGTTTTCCGCGGTCTTCAAGAGTTCCAGGTCGGCGCGGCTGGGGAGCCCCTCCCAGTCGCCGCGGACGGTGACGGCGTAGGCGCCCGCGGCCGTGGCGGTGGCCAGGCGGGCGGCGACGGGCAGGCCGCGGACGAACTCGGCGAGGTAGCCGGCGGCGAACGCGTCCCCGGCGCCGACCGGGTCCACGACCGGGACCCGGTGGGCGGGCTGGACGTGCAGCCGCCCCTCGCAGAACGCGACCGCCCCGGCGGCGCCCCGCTTGACGAGGACGTCGCGGGGGCCGAGCGCCGCCAGGGCGGCGGCGAGCGCGGCCGGGTCGTCGCCGGACACGACGAGGCGGGCCTCCTGCTCGGTCGCGAACACCAGGTCGGCGTGTTTGACCAGGGTGTGCAGGCGTTCCCCGGCCTCGGCGGGCGTCCACAGCGCCGACCGGTAGTTGAGGTCGAGGGAGACGGGGACGCCGGCGTTCCGCGCGGTGTCGACGGCGTCGTCCAGGGCCTGGCGGGCGGTGTCGCTGATGGCGGCGGTGATGCCGGTGACGTGCAGGACGCGCGCGGTCCGGATCAGGTCGTGGGGGACGTCGGACGGGCGGAGCCGGGAGCCCGCGCTGCCCGTCCGGTAGTACTGGACGCGGGTGAGCGTGCCCGAGCGGCGCTCCTTGAACAGCAGCGCGGTGGGCGCGGTGCCGTCCACCACCGTGTGGTCGAGCCGGACGCCCTCCCCGGCGAGCGCGGTGGTGATCAGCCTGCCGAACTCGTCGTCGCCGACGCGGCCGAACCAGGCCGCGCTGCCGCCGAGCCGCGCCAGCCCGATCGCCGTGTTCGACTCGGCGCCGCCGATGCCGAGGTCGAGCGAGCGGGCGTGCCGCATCGGCCCGACGGCGGGGTTCTCCAGCCGCGCCATGGTCTCGCCGAACGTGACGAGGTCGGGGCTCATCGGGGGGCCTCCTGCGGGGCGCGCTCCCCCGGGGCCGCCGCGGCGAGCAGCGCCCGCGCCCGGTCGGCCAGGGCGGTGAGGGAGCCGCCGTCGAGGGCGTCGCCGATGAGGGAGCCCCCGGCGCCGACCGCGATCGCCCCGGCCGCGATGTAGCCGGCGGCGGTGTCCGGGCCGATGCCGCCCGTCGGCAGCAGCCGCACGTCGCGGAACGGCTCGGCGAGGTCGCGCAGGTAGCGCGGCCCGAACGCGTTCGCCGGGAAGATCTTCACGGCGGTGGCGCCGAGGTCCCAGGCGCGGGCGACCTCGTTCGGGGTGAGGGCGCCCGGGTAGTAGCGCAGGCCCCGGTCGCGGGCCGCCTCGGCGACCTCCGCGCGGGTGTCGGGGGCGACGAGGAAGGACGCGCCGGCGTCCGCCGCGGCCTCCGCCTCCGCGCGGGTGCGGACCGTTCCGGCGCCGACCTCGACGCCCGCGGGCAGCCGGTCGCGGGCCGCGCGCAGGCCGTCCAGCGCGCCCGGGGTGTTGAGGGTGACCTCCAGGCAGCGGACGCCGGCGGCGGCCAGCGCGTCCAGGACGTCGGCGACGCGGTCGGCGCGGCGGCCGCGCACGACCGCGACCACGCCGGTGGCGGTCAGCGCGGGTCCCGGCGCCAGGCGGGGGATCATGGGGTTCCCTTCTCGGAGGTACCGGTTCAGAAGTACGTGCGGATCAGGTCGACCACCGTGTGGTCGTCGTCGACGACGGGGATGACCTGCCATTTGTCGAAGGCCGTGCACGGGTGGGAGATGCCGAAGCAGATCAGGTCTCCCGGGCGCACGGAGGCGTCCCCCGTCGCGACGTAGGCGTGGTGGTCGTTGGTGTCGGTGACGCGCATGCCGTCCGCCGGGGCGATCGTCCCGTCCGGCCTGCGGATCCGCAGCGGGACGGGCAGGCCCGCGTCGTAGGGGGCTTCCCGCTTGCCCATCCCGGCGATCGCGAGGCCGGGCTCCGGGACGGACGTGACCTGCGCCCAGATCTCCAGCGCGGCGTCCAGCGAGCCGGGGACGCGGGTGAACGGCGTCCGCTCGGTGTAGATGCCGTCGTCGTGGGAAACGTAGGCGCCGCTGCGCAGCACCACGGTGAGGTCGTGACCGGGCAGCCAGTCGCCCGCGAGCTTCTCGGCGACCTGGTCGAAGTAGGCGCTGCCGCCCGCGGTGACGACGACGTCGCGGGGGAGCAGCGGGGACAGCTCGACGGTGGCGTCGCGCAGCGCGCCGAGGTAGGCGCCGGCCGCCGCGACGTCCGGCAGCCCGCCCTCGTACCCGGCGACGCCGGCGAGTTCCGTGCCGGGGGCGCCGGCGACGGCGCGGGCGACGGCGGCCAGCTCCTCCACGGTGCGGCAGCCCGTGCGGCCGTTCGGGTGCCCGAGCTCGACGAGCACCCGGATCGGGCGCTCACCGGCCGCCGCGGAGATCGCCGCGACGCCCTCGGCGGAGTCGGCGTACAGCAGGAACTCCATGCCGCGGTCGACCTCGCCGCCGAGCCAGCGCAGCGCGGTCGGGTCGAGCAGCTCGTTGGCCAGCAGGACGCGGGGGACGCCGAACGTCCGGTAGGCGAGCACCTGGTTGGCGGTCGCGGCGGTGATGCCCCAGGCGCCCGCGTCCAGCTGGGCCTGGAACAGCGTCGGCGCCATGGACGTCTTGCCGTGCGGCGCGAACGCGAGCCCGTGCTCACGGCAGAACGCGGCGAGCGCCGCGATGTTGTGGTCGAGCGCCGACCGCCGCGCCACCATCACCGGCCAGGTGAACGGGCCGTCGAACAGCGGGTGCCGGGCGGCGGCGAACTCCTCCAGGGGGACGGGCGGACCGGGCAGCCAGAGGCCCTTGGTCCGCCAGTCGACATGCTCGCCGGGAATGGTGAGGCTCACGGCTGGTTCCCTTCCTGCGGGTCGTGGCGCGACGGGTCGTCGCGGGGCCGGTCCGGGCGGCGGCGGGACGGCCGGGACGAGCCCAGCACGCGGGAGATCTCCAGGCCCGCCCGCTCGACCATCGGACCGACCTCCCGGACCCGCGCCGGCGTCATCCGGGAGGTCAGCCCGGACACGCTGAGCGCCCCCACGGCCCGGTCGGTGTGGTCGAAGATCGGCGCGGCGACGCAGCGGACCTCGGGCTCGTTCTCCCGGTCGTCCACGGCGTACCCGGAAAGCCGTACCCGCTCCAGCTCGGCGGCCAGCCGCGCCGGGTCGGTGATCGTCCGTTCGGTGCGCGCGGGCATCCCGGCCGCGACGACCGTCTGGAAGTCGTCCTCGCCGAGCCAGGCGAGGATGGCCTTGCCGACGGCCGTCCGGTAGGCGGGCATCCGCAGCCCGACGCGGGACGCCATCCGGACGTTGTGCTCGTTCTCCACCTTGTCGATGTAGACGACGTCGGGGGCCTCGTAGACGACCAGGTGGCACGTCTCCCCCACGAGGTGCTGGAGGCGGCGCAGCGGGTCGGCGGCGACCGACCGCATGTCCAGCGTCGACAGGTACGCCTGGCCGAGCCGCAGCGCGCCGTGCCCGAGCCGGAACCAGCCGGTCTCGCGGTCGCGGGTGAGCAGGTCGCCGTCGATGAGCGGCTGCGCGAGCCGCAGCACGGTGCTCTTGCTGATGCCGAGGTCGTCGGCGATGCGGGTCAGCGACACCCCGCGCGCGTCGGCGTGGTCGCGGACGTGGTCGAGGACGGCGAGCGCGCGCCGCAGCGACGACGACTGGTTCCTCGGTTTCGCCTGGTCGGTCGTCATGTCGTGCTCCCCGGAAGCAGGCCCCGGCGCAGGACGTCCCGCGCGGCGCGCAGGTGCCGCCCGGCGCGGGCGAGCGATATCTCGTGGTGGCCCGGCAGCAGCATGTCGACCTCCAGCCCGGCGAGCCGCTCCAGGCTGGCGGCGTAGTCGGGGACGCGCGAGTCGTGCAGGTTCTGCAGCGAGATCCGCCCGCCGGTGAAGACGCAGTCCCCCGAGAACAGCGCGCGGCCTTCGGGCGCGTCGAGCAGGTAGCAGGTGTGCCCGTCGGCGTGCCCGGGGGTGGCGACGGCCTGGAGGGCGACGCCTCCGCCGAGGTCGACGCGCTCGCCGTCCGCGATGGGGCGGACCCGCGGGCACGCCGGGAACGTGTAGCCCTCCGGGTAGACCCCGGCGGCCTTGCCGCGGTCGACGCTGAGCTTCTCCTCGTCGCCCGAGGCGATCCAGTCGCTCGCCGGCGCCCCCGCGCGGACGGCGAGCCCCTCCACGCCGCGCGCCAGTCCGGCGGCCCCGCCCGCGTGGTCGGCGTGCCCGTGGGTGAGCAGCAGGTGCCGCTCCCCCGTCGGCCCGGCCGCCGCGAGCATCCGCCGGGCGAACAGCCCGGCGGACACCCCGGCGCCCGCGTCGACCAGCGCCGCGCCCTGCGACCCCCGCACGAGGTAGACGTGGCAGTCGAGCGGGTCGGTGAGGTCGAACCCGGCGGCACCGCTGCCGACGAGTTCGACGTGCTGCGTCAGCCTCATGACCGCCCCCCGCCGAGCGAGCGGACGGTGTCGGCGACGAGCCGGGCGGCGAGGTCCACGTCCGCCAGCGCGACCGACTCGTCGGCGGAGTGGGCGTCGGCGATGGAGCCGGGGCCGAACACGACCGAGGGGATGCCGGCGCGGGCGAGCTTGCTGGCATCGGTCCCGAACGGCATGCCCTGGACCGCAGCGGGACGTCCCGCCGCTTCGAGGGCGCGGCTGAGAGCCGCGGGCACCGGGCTGGTGGCGGGCGTGTCAAGGGCGTGGTCGACGGTGAACGGCTCGTCGACCTCGATGCGGCCCGGGATGAGCGCGGCCAGCTCGGCGCGGTCGCGGCGCCACACCTCGACGGGGTCCTCGCCGGGCAGGGTGCGGCGGTCGACGTCGATCTCGCAGCGGCCCGGCACGGTGTTCGGGCCCTCGCCGCCCCGGATCCGGGTGACGCAGCGGGTCGCCGTCCCGAGCAGCGGGTGCGGCGGGACGTCCGGCGCCGCCGCGCCGATGTGGTCGATCACCCGCGTCATGAGGGCGACCGCGTTGACGGCCTCGTCCGGCCGGGAGCTGTGCCCGGCCGTCCCGAGCGCGCGGACGGTGTAGCGGACGCAGCCCTTGTGCGCGGGGGCGGGGACGAGCCCGGTCGGCTCCCCCACGACGGCGCCGGCGATCGGCGCGTCCCCGAGGTCGGAGATCAGGGCGAGGACGCCCTGGTAGGCGTGCTCCTCGTCCACGACCCCTGCGAGAACGACCCCGAACGGCGGCGGGTCGCCGGCCGCCAGCTCGGCCGCCGCCAGCATGAACGCCGCGAGCGGGCCCTTGGCGTCGCAGGCGCCGCGGCCGTAGAGGCGGCCGTCCCGGATCGTCCCGGCGAACGGGTCGACGGTCATTCCGGCGGTCTCGACGGTGTCGAGGTGCGACTCCAGCAGCACCATGCGGGGATCGCGTCCCGGCACGGTCGCGACGACGTTGGGACGTCCCGGCAGCACCTCCCGAAGCTCCGCCCTCACGCCGCGCGCTTCGAGCCAGCCGCGCACGTACTCGGCGACCGCGGCCTCCCCGAACCCGGGTCCGGACCCGGCGCGCGGGTTGACGCTGGCGATGCCGACCATCGCCTTGAGCAGCTCCCCCGAGCGCGTCATCAGGACCGCCGTTCCCGCGCGTAGGCGAGCAGCAGCGCGATGATCAGCAGGCCGAGGACGATCTGCCGGACGCCCTCCGAAACGTTCCACGCCGCCAGCAGCGCGGTCAGCAGCGTCAGCAGCAGCGCGCCCGCGACCGTGCCGAGGACGTGCCCGCGCCCGCCGAGGATCGACGTCCCGCCGAGCACGACCGACGCGATCGACAGGAGCTGGTACGGGTTGCCCATGGTGAGGGAGCTGGTGGAGGTGAACCCGAGCAGCACGAGCCCCGACACCCCGGCGAGCAGCGCGCACGCCCCGTAGGCGATGAACGCGGTGCGGGCGAGCGGCACGCCGGACGCGCGCGACGCGCGCTCCCCGTTGCCGAGCGCGAAGACCCACCGCCCGGCGCGGGAGGCGTGCAGCAGCCACGCGGCGACGGCGGTGATGCCGAGCCACAGGACGAACGCGAGCGGGACGCCCGCGACGCGGTCGTTGGCGAGGGACGCCAGCATCGGCACCTTCGCCGACTTCGGCGACCCGTTGGTGTAGACGAGCAGCGCGCCGGCGACGATCGTGCCGGTGGCCAGCGTCATCACCATCGGCGGCACCCGCAGCCAGGTCACCCCGGCGGCGTTGGCGAGCCCGACCAGCAGGCTCGCGGCGAGCGCGACGGCGACGCCCGCGGGCCCGCCCGAGCCGGACGCGACCTGCGCGCACACCACCGCCGACAGCGCGACGACGCCCGACACCGACAGGTCGATGCCGCTCATCATGATCACGAGGGTCTGGCCGACGGCGACGATGCCGAGGAACGCGGCCGTCTGCACCAGGTAGCGGACGCTGGAGACGCTGTCGAACCCCTTGGCGAACAGGATCGCGGCGAGCCAGGTCACGAGCAGCACGCCGAACGCCCAGGCGGCGCGGTTGTCCCGCAGCGCCGCCACCGGCCCGCGGGCGCCCGCGGTGCGCGAAAGCGCGGCCATCAGTCCGTCCTCTCTCTGGTCGCGAAGGTCTTGACGGCGATCGCCACGATCAGCACCGCGCCCTGCATGATCAGTTGGTAGAACGGCGAGAGGCCGGTGAAGAGCAGCAGGTTGGTCAGCAGGCCGATGAGCAGCGCGGCCAGCACGGTGGCGCGCATCTGCCCGACGCCGCCGAAGAAGCTGACCCCGGCGAGCACCGACGCGGCGATCGAGTTGAGCGTGTACGGGGCGCCGATCGTGGCGTCCCCGGAGCCGGTCTGGATCGCGAGGCCGATGCCCGCGAGGCCGATGAAGACGCCCGCGAGCGCGTAGGCCGAGATCTTGACCTTGCGGGTGCCGATGCCGCTGGCGTAGGCGCCGTGCTCGTTGCCGCCGACCGCGTACAGCGACAGACCGAAGCGGGTCGTCCGCACGAGCTTCCAGAGCAGCAGCACCAGGGCGATCGCCACGAACGGCAGCGCGAGGCCGTTCCAGCCGTTGTTGTACGCCTTGACCAGGCCGGACGGGACGCTCCCGCCGGGCTGGGGGAGGACCACGAGCGTGACGCCGCCCCACAGGAACGACGCCGCCAGCGTCACGATGATCGGCGGCAGCCCGGCGTAGGCGACGAGCACGCCGTTCGCGGCGCCGGTCGCGGCGGCGGCGGCCAGGGCCAGGCCCGCGGCGGCCGGCACGCCGTCCTCGGCGCGGACGGCGAACACCGCCATCGCCAGCGACAGCACCGCGCCGAGCGACAGGTCGATGCCGCCGGCCAGCATGACGGTGCTCTGCCCCATCGCCGCCAGGATCAGCGGCAGGAACTGCGCCGACAGGATCGTGATCGACGCGGGGGTGAACACCTGCGAGTCGTAGTGGCTGTAGACGGCCAGCAGCACGACCAGCAGCGCGCCGAGGCCCGTCACGTCCAGGTTGCCGCGCAGCGCGGCGGAGAGGCGGTCAGGCATGCGCCACCGTCCCGGTGACGGAGGCGCGGACGAGCCGCTCCTCGGTGAGGTCGCCGCCGGAGAGCCGGTCCACGACCGCGCCCTCGTACATGACGGCGACCTCGTCGCACAGGCCGACGAGTTCCATGGTGTCTCCCGAGGTGACCAGGACCGCCACGCCGCTGTCGGCCAGCCGGCGGAGCAGGTGGTAGATCTCGCGCTTGGTGCCGACGTCGATGCCGCGCGTCGGCTCGGCCAGCAGCAGCACCCGCGGCTCCGAGGGCAGCCAGCGGGCCAGCGCGACCTTCTGCTGGTTGCCGCCCGACAGCCGGCGCGCCTCCTGCTCGGGCCCGGTCACCTTGATCCGCATCCGTTCGACGAGGTCGGCGACGAGCCGGTCCTCGGCGCCGCGGTCGACGGTGGTGAGCCGGCGGCCGGGCGTCACGACGCCGAGGTTGGTGAGGGACAGGTTGGCCCGGACGGTCTGCGCGACGTGCAGGCCCTCGACCTTGCGGTCCTCCGGGACGTAGGCGATGCGGCGGCGGATCGCCTCGCGCGGCGACGCCAGGCGCGCGGGGCGTCCGTCCAGCTCGACCCGGCCGGTGTGCCGGACGAGCCCGAACAGGGCGCGCAGCACCGCGCGCTGCCCCTGCCCCTGGAGGCCGCCGAGGCCGATGATCCGGCCGGGTTCGAGGTCGAGGTCGACGCCGGCGCAGGCGCCGGGGACGGTCAGCCCCCGCGCGCTCAGCACCGGCTCGCCCGCGGGGACCGGGGTCGCGTCCCCCGCGGAGTCCTCGGCCGCGGTCCTCTCCGCGGCGATCTCCCGTTCGGAGGGGATGGCCGCGGCGTCGCCGACCGCCGGGGCGGCGGCCCTCGCCCCGGCCTTCGGCGGGAACAGGTCGGACAGCTCCCGGCCGATCATCAGGTGCACGATGTCGTCGTGATCCGTCTCGGCGCGCTCGCGGGTGGCCATGACCTCGCCGTCCTTGAGCACGGTCAGCCGGTCGGCGACGGCGAACAGCTCGCCCATCCGGTGGCTGACCATGATCACCGAGGAGCCGGCCGCGCGCAGCTCGTCCACGACCTTGAACACGCACGCGACCTGGTCGTCGTCCAGGGCGGACGTCGCCTCGTCCAGGATCAGCAGGCGCGGGGACGAGGCGAGCGCCTTGGCCAGCTCGACGAGCTGCTGCTGCCCGAGCGGGAGGCGTCCCGCCCGGGTCAGCGGGTCGGCGTCCAGGCCGACGCGCTCCAGCAGCGGCCGGGCGCGCCGGGCCAGGTCGCGGCGCAGGACGAGCCCGCGCCGCGCCGGCCACTGGCCGAGGAACACGTTCTCGGCGACGGTCTGGTGCGGGTTGAGGCTGAGCTCCTGGTGCACCGAGCCGATCCCCATGGCCCGCGCGCGGTGCGGGGACCAGGCGCCTGCGGGCGCGCCGTCGTAGACCACGCGTCCGGAGTCGGGCGACAGGAGTCCCGTGATCAGCGAGAGCACGGTGCTCTTGCCCGCGCCGTTCTCGCCCACCAGGGCGAGCACCTCACCGGCGCGGACGTCGAAGCTCACCTCGTTCAGCACGCGGTTGCCCGCGAAGGACTTGGAGACCCGCTCGACGGCCAGGAGTGTCATCGCTACTTGCCGATCAGCTTGTCGATCTCGGACAGCGGCAGCGCCTGGATCGGGTAGGAGTCGTCGGGCTGGTCGGCCTTGACGTACTGGTCCAGGTTCTCGTCCGTGATCTTGGGCAGCGGGACCGTGATCTGGTTCGGCACCGTCGCGCCGCCGGCCTTGGCGACCGCCGCGCGCAGCGCGATCACGCCGAGGTAGTTCGGCTGGGCGGTGGACAGCGAGGAGAACCCGCCGGCCTTGTTGTCCTTCCAGAGCTTGAGGAACCCGTTGTAGTTCTCGCCGGTGATCGGGACGAGCTTCTTCTTCTGCTTGACGAGGGTCTGGAGCGCGGCGGCCGAGAGGGCGCCGCCCTGCGAGAACACGCCGTCGATGTCGGGGTTGGCGGAGTAGGCGGAGGCGAACGCCTGCGCGGCCGGCGCGAGGTTGTACTCGCTGTGCACGTTGGAGACGACCTTGACGCCCGGGTACTGCTTGAGGCCCTCCTGGGCGCCCTGCCAGCGCTCCTCGCTGACCGCGACCCCGGCCGGGCCGTTGAACGCGATGATCTTGCCCTTGCCGCCCAGCTTCTCGCCGAGCCACTGACCCATCATCCGGCCCCACTCCTTCTGGTCCGTGCCGACGCGCACGACCTTGTCGGAGGTGACCAGGCTGTCGAAGTTGGCGACCGTGATGCCGGCGCCCGCGGCCTGCTCCAGCGCCGGGTTCAGCGCGGTGGACGACCCGGCGTCCACGAGGATCACGTCGTACTTCTGCTGGATCATCGCCCGGATCTGGGCGATCTGCTGGGAGGTGTCGCCGTTGGCGTTGAACACCTGGTAGTCGGCGACCTTGCCGTCCTTCTTCAGCTGGGCGACGTCGTCCTTCAGCATCTTGTCGGTCTGCTGCATCCACGACGGGGTCAGGTAGATCGTGGACCAGCCCACCTTGAGGGCCTTGGACTTCCCGGCGGAGGCGGACGACCCGCCGTCGCCGGAATCGACGCCGCACGCGGCGGTGGCGGCCAGCGTGCCCAGCGCCGTGACGGCCACGGCGGCGCGCGTGAACCTACCGATCATGAGGGACTCCTTGTGCTGGTCCGGGCCCGGACGGGCCTCGGCGAACTGGGCGGGGGGCGCTTCGGGTTCAGGCGGGCGCGAGGGCCCGTCCCGGCGGTCTCGCGGTCTCGGCGAGGACGCCTCCGGACAGGACGGGGACGCCGTTGACCACGACGTGCTCGACGCCTTCGGCGGGCACCCTGGGTCTTTCGTAGGTGGCGAGGTCGGTGACGGCGGCCGGGTCGACGACGGCGAGGTCGGCGGCGCGGCCGGTCGCGACGCGGCCCCGGTCGGTGAGCCGGAACCGGTCGGCGGCGCGCCCGGCCAAGTGCACGGCCGCCTGCTCCCACGTCCAGTCGCCGAGCTCGCGGACGTGCCGCCCGAGCAGCCGGGCGAAGGCGCCCCACCCGCGCGGGTGCGGGTGCCCGCCCTGGTAGATGGCGTCGGATCCGGTCGTCTGGGCGGGGTGCCGCAGCAGGGCCCGCACCGACTCCTCGCTGTTGGTCGGCGGCTGCCCGAACACGCATCCGGCCTCCAGCCGGGTCGCGACGAGCAGGTCGCAACAGAACGCCCCGGGGCCCGAACCGGCCCGCTCGGCCGCGTCCGGCAGGCTCATGCCCTCCGCCCACCGGAACTCGTCGGCGGGGACGTGCGAGAGCGTGATGCGGGGCCACACCTCGGGCCGGTGCGCGAACCAGTCGCGCTCCAGCCGCTCCCGGACCGACGGGTCGGCGAGCGCGTCGAGCGTGGCGTCCAGGTCGGCGATGGGGAGCCAGTCCGGCAGCGTGACGAGCGTCAGCGTGCTGGACCCCCGCAGGTAGGGGTAGTTGTCGAAGGTCAGGTCGATGCCCTCGGCGCGGGCGCCGTCCACGAGCGCGACCAGCTCGGCGCCGGGGCCGTGGTAGTGCGAGACGTGCGGGGCGACGCGTCCGGCCCGCGCGATCTCCAGCACCTCCGCCATCGCCGCGCCGGCGGCGGACTCGTACCCGCGCATGTGCGTGACGTAGGGGAGCCCGGCCGCGCCGACCGGCGCGCACAGCGCGGCGATCTCGGCGGCGGCGGCGTAGGCGCCGGGCACGTACTCCAGCCCGGTGGACAGCCCGGCCGCGCCCTCGCAGAGCCCGCGCTCGACCTGCGTCCGCATGGCCGCCAGCTCGCCGGGCTCCGGAGCCCGCCGGGCGGTCCCCATGACGCCGTGCCGGATCGTGCCGTGCGGCAGCAGGTAGACGGTGTTGAGCGGGGTGCGCCGGTCGTAGGAGGCGAGCAGTTCCGCGACGGTCACCGGCCCGCCGTCCAGGCCGGGGTGCGTGCCGTTGACCGGCGCGAAGTAGCGGCTCACGTAGCGGAGCGTCCCGGCGCCGGCCGGCGCGTAGGAGACGCCGTCCTGGCCGAGGACGAACGTGGTGACGCCCTGCCGCAGCGCGGCGAGCTGCACCTCGGGGTCGAACACGGCCGCGTCGCCGTGGACGTGGGTGTCGATGAAGCCCGGCATGACGTACCGGCCGGTCGCGTCGATCTCGGCGGACGCCCGCGCGCCGTCGAGGGCGCCGACCGCGGCGATCCGGCCCGCGGTGACGGCCACGTCCGCGCGGCGCCCCGGGGCCCCGGTGCCGTCCAGCACCGTCCCCCCGCGAACCAGCAGATCGTACATTGGACCTCATTCACCCCAACGAGCGCGTAACCGGACTTCAGTGCCGGTAGTCGTGGAGGTTATGGGGCGCACCAAGCGCGGCACCAGATTTGCAACACATGATTTTGCATTGCACAACTACCCGTTGACCTGCGACGTTACCCGAAGCCGGAGGGTTCGGCGCCGGTGAAGGGGGGACCGCCTACGCCTTGGGACGGCGCAGCAGGAACGGCCGCACGCGGCCCAGGCCCTGCAGCGGGCGTGGACGCAGACCGGAGGCGTCGTAGGGCCCGGACGGCAGCGCCGAGACCAGGCCGGCGTCGGCCAGGACCGTCCCCGGGTAGGCGGTGGACGTCAGGCGCGCGGCCATGTTGACGGGCGTGCCGAACACGTCGCCCAGCCGCTGGATGACCTCGCCGTAGGCGAGACCGACGCGGACCTTGGGGACATCGGGGTCCTCGTTGAACCGCTCCGCGACGCGCAGCCCGATCTCCGCGGCGGGACCGGCGGCGGGCGCGACGAACAGCACCTCGTCGCCGAGCGTCTTGACCACGCGGCCCCCGCACTCGGCGACGATGTGCGTGACGGCCCACTCGAAGCGCTCGACGAAGCCGGCCAGGGCGTCGCCGTCCAGGCTGCGGCTCAGCCGGGTGAACGACACGACGTCGGCGAACCCCACCGCGAGGAGCGCGACGCCCGCGGCGGGGTCGGCCTGCGCGGCTGCGGTGGACGCGGCGGCGCGCATCCCGGCGGCGGTGAGCTGGCGGCGCCACCCGTGCAGCAGCAGCCGCTCGAACGAGGGCCGCAGCTCCTCGGTGGCGACCAGGGCCGCGGTGACCAGGTCGGACGTCACCGGCTCGTCGGACGGCAGCGCGCCGAGGCGCTGGAGCCACACGTCGCCGAGCCAGCTGGCCAGCCGTCCCATCGTCTGGCCGACCGCGCGGACGAGCTGGAGCACCGTCTCCTCGTCCACCAGCTCGTGGGACAGCACCTCGCGGATCTCGACGAGCGCGGCCACGTCGCCGTCGGTGAAGGCGACCTCGTCGTCCGGCGGGACGGGGAAGCCGAGCGCCTGCCAGATGCGCCGCGCGAAGTCGTCCGAGACGCCCGCCCTGGCCTCGACCTCTCTGCGCGTGTAGCGCAGGGGGCCGCCGAGGAGGGTCTCCTCGATGTCGTCCGCCATGCGGCAACCCTATGTGCCATCGATCGATGTAACAATGAGGTGCGGGTAAGATCACGGCGGTCAGACGACACGAGCCGGCGGACGGGGCATGGCCGAGTACCGAATCGACGAGCTGGCGCGGCTGGCGGGCAGCACGGTGCGCAACATCCGCGCCTACCAGGACCGCGGCCTGCTGCCGCCGCCCCGCCTCGAAGGCCGGGTCGGCATGTACGACGACACGCACCTGGCGCGGCTGCGGCTGATCGGCAAGCTGCTGGCCCGGGGCTACACCTTCGCGATCATCAAGGACCTGATCGGCGCCTGGGAGACCGGCAAGGACGTCGCCGAGGTCCTCGGCCTGGAGAAGGTCCTCACCGACCCGTGGTCGGACGAGATCCCCGGCACCGCCACCTACGAGGAGCTCGTGGCGAAGTTCGGCTCCGGCCTGGACGAGGACCAGCTCGCCCGGACCCTGGAGCGGACGGTCGAGCTCGGCCTGATCGAACCGGACGGGGACAAGTACCGGGTGCCGAGCCCGCGGCTGCTGCACGTCGGCGCCGAACTCGTCGCCGCCGGCATCCCGCTGGAGTCCGTCCTCGACATCGCCGGGCAGATCCGCGCCGACTGCGACGTGATCGCCGGGCGGTTCGTGAACCTCGTCCAGGAGCACGTGTTCTCCCGGCTGGAGCACCAGCCCGTCCCGGACGGCGACGAGGTGGGCGAGATCGCCGCCGTGGTCCGCCGGATGCGCCCGCTGGTGAAGATGGTCGTCGACCCGTTCATCGCGCGGGCCATGGAGGCCCGCGTCCAGGCGGCGCTCGGCGACCACCTCGAAACGATCAGAAGCCATCTCGGGGACCGCCCCACCCCCGACGCCTGAGCCGCTACAGCAGCGTCGCGCCCCAGACGACCTTCACCTCGTGCGGCGCGCCCTCGGAGTCGGTGAAGGTCAGCGTGCCCTGGCCCGGCAGGCCGATGAGCGCCGTCCGCAGCGTGACCGTCAGACGCGTCGTGCCGTCCTCGGGCATGCCGCCCTGCATCTGCGACAGGATCAGCTGGTTCGAGGACGTCATCGCCGTCCACGACACCGGGCCGCTCTTCGCCGCGAGGCTGACCTGGGCGGTCTTCGTCCCGTACATCTCGACCTTGGCGGGGTTCACCACGAGGACGCCGGGCGGCTTGGGCGAGTGGGACGGCGGCGCCGGGTGCTGCGGCGTCGGCCGCGGGCCCTCCGGGCTCTCCTGGCCCTTCTCGTGGGTCTGCGGTTCGGGCGGCGGCTGGCCGGGACGGGCCTGCGCGCCACCGCCGGGCCCCTGCGGCGCCTTCCTGCCGGGCCCCTGGCCCTCCGGCCTCTCCTGCGTGATCGACGGCGCCGGATGGGTGCGGAACGGCGGCCACGACAGTGTCCCCCCGCCGATCCCGGGGCCCATCACGACCGCGGCGGCGAGGGCCGCGGCCAGCGCGCCCACCATGCCGCCCCCCGTGAACAGCCACCGGCGAGTGAACGGCGACGGCACGTCCGGCTGGCTCGGCAGGCCGGACGGGGTCAGCGTGCCGCCGCGCGCCGCGATGTCGGCGCGGTAGCCCGCCAGCTCGGGGTCCGTCGCGGTGTGCATGACGCGGTGCCGCAGCGCCGCGGGCAGCACCGGCGCGGGCGCCCGCCCCAGCAGTTCGGCCGCGGTCACCCGGGACCGGGCACGGCAGTCCTCGCAGCCTGCGGCGTGCGATTCGGTCGCGGGATCGACCGGGGAGACCTCGCCTCGGCCGCGGAACCGCCACCACGGCCGCCGGACCGGCTCCGCCGGAGGGGGCTCCTCCCGGCGCTCCGGTGCGCGTGCCGCCAGGACGGGGATCGCCGCGGACCGCGACTCCTCGGCCGCGCCGGCGGCGGCGGCGCACTCCCGTCCCGCGCGGCCGATCTCCCGCCGCAGGGCGGCGTCGAGCTCGGCGCGCGCCCTGCGCACCCGTGCCGCGGCCCGCCGCGCCGACAGGCCGAGCGTCGCCCCGAGGCGGGCCGGGGGCTGGCCGTGCCGGTGCGTCAGGAGCATCACCTCCTGGTCGACGGGCTCCAGCCGGGACAGGCACGCGCGCAGAAGGTCGTGCAGCTCGTCCGAGCGCGGCCGGGCCGGCGCCGGGTCGCCGGCTTCGGCGCGGTCCAGGAACGGCGTGTCGGAGAACTCGCCGTCCCGGTCCCAGAACAGCACCTTGGGGCGTCCGCGGCGGATGCAGCGGCGCCGCGCCGCGCCGTACAGCCAGGAACTCAGATACAGGTGGTCGCGCATTCGCGGAGCGCGGCGGCAGGCGTCGATGAACGCGTCATGGACGATGTCGGCGGCCGCTTTCCCGTCCCCCGACATGGACAGCGTGTAATCGTAAAGGCGCTCGCCGTACTCGTCGTAGAGCGCGGCCAGGGCCGCCTCGTCACCCTCGTTGAGTCCCTTGACGAGCTTGCGGTCGGCTGTGGGGGCGGAGGTGGACAACCTGGGCATTCACGCTCCCGGCAGCGGAGTGTGGAAGTTGCCCCCATGGGGGCCATCCGGACATTCGGCCCACCTTGCATACACCCCCGAACCCCGCCCGCACCACTTGATCGACTGAAATCACCGCGAACGTGACCCGGGGTGATTGGCCGCGTCTCTGAGTGACCACCCGATCTGTGACTCGGGGTCAGAATCCAGTAATCAATGCGGTGTCAATCAGCGCGCCGCACCTCCAGATCACCGTCCGCGTAGCGCCGCCGAAGCACTTTTTTATCGAACTTGCCCACGCTGGTCTTCGGCACCTCGGTGATGAAAGCCCAGCGCTCCGGAAGCTGCCACCTGGCGACCCGGCCGGCGAGGAACTCCCGCAGTTCCGCCGGCGTGACCGCGGCCTCGTCCCGCACGACGACGGACGCGAGCGGGCGCTCCTGCCAGCGGTCGTCGGGCACGCCGACCACGGCCGCCTCCACGACGTCCGGATGGGCCATGAGGTGGTTCTCCAGCTCCACCGACGAGATCCACTCCCCGCCCGACTTGATGACGTCCTTCGCCCGGTCGGTGAGGACGAGGTACCCGTCCGGCGACAGCGTCCCGACGTCCCCGGTGCGCAGCCAGCCGTCGTGGAACCTGCCGGGGTCCTCGTCCAGGTGGTAGGCGCCGGTGATCCACGGACCGCGGATCTCGACCTCCCCCACGGCCTCCCCGTCGCTGGGCAGCACCACGTCGCCGTCCCCCACGATCCGCATCTCCAGCCCGGCGAGGACGCGCCCCTGGGTCACCCGCGCCCGCCACGCGTCCTCGCCCGCCGCCCCGGGCGGCGGGTGCGCGACCGACGCGACCGGCGAGGTCTCCGTCATCCCCCACGCCTGCACGATCCGGACGCCGATCTCCTCGAACCCCCGCATCAGCGACTCCGGCACGGCCGACCCGCCGCACGGCACGAGCCGCAGGGAGGTCAGGTCCGACCCGTGCTCCTTCGCGTACCGCAGCACGTCCGACCAGATCGTCGGCACCGCGCCCGCGACCGTCGGCCGCTCGGCCTCGATGAGCCGGACGAGCGGCTCCGCCTGCAGGAACCGGTCCGGCATGACCAGCGGCGCGCCCGCCATCACCGCCGCGTAGGGCAGCCCCCAGGCGTTCGCATGGAACATCGGGACCACCGGCAGGACCACGTCGGACGCGCTCAGCCCCATCGCGTTCCCCGTGCACGTCGACATCGAGTGCAGGTACGCCGACCGGTGCGAGTAGACGACGCCCTTCGGGTGGCCGGTCGTCCCGCTCGTGTAGCACATCGCGGCGGCCGACCGCTCGTCGATCTCCGGCCACGCGAACGTCGCCGGGGCCGCGGCGAGCAGCTCCTCGTAGCGGTGCAGCTCCTTGCCGGCGCCCTCCAGCGGGGCGGTGTCGCCCTCCCCGACCACCACCACGTGCCGGACGGTCTCGAACCGCGCCAGCACCGGCGCGAGCAGCGGGATCAGCGACGCGTCCACGATGACGACACGGTCCTCGGCGTGGTTCGCGATGTAGACGAGCTGGTCGGGGAACAGCCGCAGGTTGAGCGTGTGCAGCACGGCGCCCATCGACGGCACCGCCAGGTACGCCTCCAGGTGCTCGGTGTTGTTCCACAGGAACGTGGCGACCCGCTGGTCCCCGTCCACGCCGAGTCCCCGCAGCGCCCCCGCCAGCCGGGCGGCGCGCTCACCCACCTCCGCGTACGTGCGGCGCCGCGTCCCGTCGCCCGTCCACGTGGAGACCGCGGCCTCCCCGAAGACCCCGGCCCCGCAGCGCATGATCGTCGTAATGGTCAGCGGAAAGTCCTGCATCGTGCTCCACACGGGAGTCTGCCTCTCCCCAGGGGTGGCGCCCCCTGGAACCCCCGTCACGAGCCGGGCGATCCTGCCGCCACGCTGCGGGTCTGCCGGGCCAGTGCGGGTTGTCGTCGTGTCGCTGCGGTCGCCCGGCTCGCCGGGGTTCGGGTCCCCCTCCAAGGGCGGATAGGGGTGTCCCCATCCAAAAGCGCCGGAAAGGACAAATCAACCCTCTGGACTAAAGCTCAGACGGGGCACGGGCCGAGGGGCGCCCCCGGGTCAGTAGAGCTCGCGGAGGCGGGCCATGGCTCGGGAGACGGTGGACTTGACCGTGCCGACGCTGACGCCCAGGACTTCGGCGATCTCGCGTTCGGACATGTCCTCGTAGTAGCGGAGCATCACGGCCAGGCGCTGGCGTTCGGGGAGGCGGTCGAGGGCGCGGCCCAGAGCGTCGCGCATCTCGCTGCGGTCGGTGTGGTCCTCGACGGGGCGGTCGGGGAGCTTGTCGGTGGGGTAGACGTCCAGCTTGCGGCGGCGCCACCAGGAGATCTGGGTGTTGACCATGGCTCGGCGGACGTAGCCGTCCAGGGCGGAGCGGTCCTCGATGCGGTCCCAGGCGAGGTAGGTCTTGGCGAGGGCGGCCTGGAGGAGGTCCTCGGCCTCGGCGCGGTCGCTGGTGAGCTGGGTGGCGGCCCGGAGCAGGACGGGGCCGCGTTCCACCACGTATGCGCGGAACTCCTCGTGCCGCGTCGCGTTCACACCCACCACCGGACCAGGGCTGGGGAGCCGCACCGACTCCCGGTACGACGACGATCGCATGCTCGGCGTAATTACGGGCCTACTAGAACAATATTTCCGGGTCAACCAGTTTATATTTTTCCACCGAGGTAGATCAAAGTTCCTCCGGCCGTTGACTTATCGCGACAAATCCGTCGACAGCGAGGTCACGGCGCGTGACTCTTGACTCACTGTCCTAACAGCTCTTGCCGTACGTCACGACGATCGATGCCGGAGTGCCGCGATGCCGACGACCCACCTCCGCCGGGCGGCGCACCGCCGGGCGCTGTTCGCGGCTCCCGAAGGCCCGGAGGCCGATCGCCGCGCGCGTGCGATCAGCGGGATCATCCTGGACGCGAGCCCGCATCTGCTGGTGGTGGCCGAGGCGTCGGCGCGGGGCGCCGAGATCCGCGTCCCGATGAGCGAGGACACCGCGATCTGGCACGGCGGGCGCGGGGGCCCCGCCGCGCTCCGGCCGGGCCGGCCCGTGGTCGTCCGGCGGGCCGGCGGCGGCCGCGCCGAGCGGATCTGGGTCGACATCGGCCGGGTCAGCGGGACGATCCTCGCGTGCGGACGCGGCGCCGTGGAGGTGGACATGGGGCCGCACCGCGGGCGCGCCCATGTGGTGATCCCGCCGTCCGTCCTCGGCCCGGTGCTGGTCCGGCATCCGCGCCTGGAGCCCGGCTACCTGCTCGACGTGGTCTGCGTGGGGTCCCCCGGCGGCCCCCAGGCGGTGCGTCCGGGCACGTCGCAGCCCGGGTACCGGGTGGCCGACCTCGCCGCGCCGGAGGCGGCCGCGCCGGTGCCGCGGGAGCTGCGCGGGACGGCGACCTGGTTCGGCGGCGTGGAGGGGGAGTGGCGGGACGGGGCGTCCTACCCGGCGGTCGACTCCGAGGGGGACGCCGGGGGCTGCGCGGACGCCCCGTCCGGATGCGCGCCGATGCCGTACCTGTCGATCGGCAGCGAGATCACCGTGCGCAACGAGTGCGGGGGGCGGGCGGCGACGGTCCCGGTGATCGAGTGCGGCTGCACGGCGGCCCGGTTCTGCGACCGGTGCGTGGAGTGCGACGCGTCGCCGCGGGGGCGGATCGTCGAGCTGACCCCGGCCGCCTTCGCCGGGCTCGGCGGCGACCTGGCGGCCGGCTGCTTCAACGCGACCGTCCGGCCGGGTGCGCCGGGGGGGATGGAGGGGCCATGGTGACGGCGATCCAGAACACGCAGGTCCTGCTGCTGGCGTCGGTGCTGCTGGTGGCGTGCCTGGCGAAGCTGACGGTCCGGGAGCGGGCGGCCGGCGCGCCGGACCACGTGCACGGCGTCCCGGTGCCGGCCAGGCTCGCGCGGCTGTCGGCGCTGCGCCGCAGCCGCGGCATGACGGTCGGGCTCGGCATCGGCGAGGGCCTGCTCGGCCTCGCGCTCCTGGTGACCTCGCACCTGTCGGTGCGGCTGGCCACGACGGTGGCGTTCGCCGCCGCGACCTGGGTGGTCGGGGAGCTGCGGGTGCACAGGCCCGACGCGGGGTGCGGCTGTTTCGGCGCGCTGAGCGCCAAGAAGGTGGACCGGCGCAGCGTGCTGCGGGCGATGCTGTTCACCTGCGCGGCCGTCGTCTCGCTCGGCGCGCCGCACGCGGGCGTGGACGTGCTGCGGGACGTCCCCGCGCAGGTGGGGCTCATGTTCGCGGTCGAGGTCGCGCTGTTCGTGGCGCTGTCCCCCGAGCTGGCGGAGCTGGCCGGGCGGCACCGGCTGCCGCGCGCCGCCGTCCCGTGCGAGCGGCGCCGCAGCCCGATGCCGGAGACGTACGCGCGGCTGTACGGGAGTCCGGCGTGGGCCGAGCACGAGAACGCGATCAGGAGCGCCGTGCCGCTCGACGTGTGGCGGGAGGGCTGCTGGCGGTTCGTGGCCTTTCCCGGACGCCTGAGCGAGCGGGACGTGGAGATCGTGTTCGCGGTGTCGACGTCGGAGCGGGACCGGGCCGTCCGGTCGGCGGTGGTGGCGTCCGCCGGATGCGCCGGATAGCCCGCGGGAGGGCCCTGGGCCACCGGGACGCCGGGAGGCTGGGACGCCGTGACGCCGGGACGCCGTCAGAACTGCTGGGCGCCCCCGCGCGAGCGCCGGTAGAGGAGGCGCCGGGTGCGGGCGTGCAGCGCTTCGCGCAGCCGGACCATGTACCGGTTCTCCGACCCGATCTCCGGCGGGCGGCCGCCCTGGTCCTGGCGCATCGCCGACTCGTCGTAGCCGAGGATCGAGGCCGATATATCGTCCTCGCCCGAGAGCTCGTCGTCGGTCTCGTATCCGTCGGGCCGGCGTCGTACTTTCATGTCTTCCCCTGGCATCGCCCAGATGCCCGCCGCGGGTCGCCAGTGATCTCCTACCCCGCTGACCTGGCACGACAACATGCGGACGTCGCCGGTCGACCGGCCCCGTCCGCCTCGTCAGGACGGCGCCCGATCGCCTCTCTGCAACTCTCTAGCGCTCTATACCGAGAAATCTAGAAAGGCTTAGAAGAAGCCAGAGGGGAGACGAGCGAAATCTACGGTTCTCTACCTCTGCCGCTAGAGGGCCGGATATTCATCCAGCAAGCCAGCTCGATGCGGCCTTCTACCGCTCTCTAGCGTCGGCGCTAGAGAGCCCGATAGTCGGATAGCTCAGGCGGGCTGGGAGCGGAGGAACGTGCCGAAGTGCGGGACGGTGAACGCGACCATGCCGCGTTCGGCGCTGTAGATGAGGCCCTTCTTGATGAGCCCGTCGCGCGCGGGCGACAGGCTGGACGGTTTGCGGCCGAGCTCGTCGGCGACCGACGCGGTGGGCACCGGGTCGTCGCCGAGCATGGCCATGGCGCGCATGTAGTCGCGCTCGGCGGGGGTGGCGCGCTCGTAGCGGCTGCCGAAGAAGCCGACGGCGAGCTCGCTCTCCGCCTCCGGCGCGGCGACCTTGATGTCGTCGACGGTGATGGGGCTGTCGGGCGCGACGTCCCAGACGACCTTGGCGTACGCCTGGACGAAGTAGGGGTAGCCGTCGGCCGCGCCGTACAGCGCGTCGAGGGCCTCCGGGGTGAAGGTGACGTCCTCCCGCTCGGCGGGGGCCAGCAGCGCGACGTCGGCCGACTCGCGGTCGAGCCGGTCGATGCGGGCGTACCGGAAGAGCCGCTCGGAGTAGGACTTGCTCGCCGACAGGACGGCCGGCAGGTGCGGCAGGCCCGCGCCCACCACGATCAGCGGACCGCCGACCTGCGACAGCTCGTGGCACGCGGCGCACAGCGCGGACACGTCGTCGGCCGGGATGTCCTGCATCTCGTCGACGAACAGGGCGATGCCGACGCCGACGTCGGTCGCGACGGAGGCGGCGTCCACGAACAGCTCGGTGAGGTCGATCTCCAGGTCGCCGGAGTCGGCGCGGCCGCGCGCGGCGGGCACGTCGATGCCGGGCTGCCAGCGGTGCGCCCGGGCCTTGGCCTTGCCGGACGGCTCGGGGCCCGCCTGCGCGAACGCCTTGAGCACACCGAGGAACTCCTCGATGCGGTCGGGCGCGCGGTGCCGGGGCGCCAGCTCCCGGACGGCCCGGTGCAGCGCGGACGCCACCGGGCGGCGGATCGACTGGTCGGGCCGGGCCTCGATCTTCCCCGTCCCCCACAGCCGCTGGATCGCCTGCGACCGGAAGGCGTTGAGCAGCACGGTCTTGCCCACGCCGCGCAGCCCGGTGACGATCATGCTGCGCTCGGGGCGGCCGCGGGCCACGCGTTCGAGCACCACCTCGAACTGCCGGAGCTCGCGGTCGCGGCCGGCCAGCTCGGGCGGGCGCTGCCCGGCGCCGGGGGCATAGGGGTTCCGCACGGGGTCCACGCTCTCGGACTCTATGAGGCGATATAGCTGCGGCCGTAGATTTGCGTAGAGAACGCCGCGGCGTGTCGCGTGGTCACGCCGCCGCCCGCAGCGCGCGGAGCCGTCGGGCCCCCGTGTGGCCATGGTCGCCACCATGTCGCCTCCCGGGCGAGCGCGATCGAACAGGGCGGTCGAACTTCTGTTCGACCATTCGAACACAGTAGCGCATGCCGTCTCCCCCGTCCCGTGGAACACGGAAGCCGGACCCCGGCCGCGGGCACCACCCCCGCGGCCGGGGAGCTCAGGGGCCGGACCGGAGTCAGGCCAGGGACTCGTCCGCCTCGGACCGGTGGGGGACCTTCTCGGCGGGGACGGTGCCCATGCGCCCGGCCTGGAAGTCCTCGAACGCCTGGACGATCTCGTCGCGGGTGTTCATCACGAAGGGCCCGTACCGGGCGATCGGCTCCCGGATCGGCAGACCGCCGAGGACGAGGATCTCCCACCCCTCGGCGCCGGCGTTCGGCTGGGCGTCGGCGGCGCGGACGACGAGGCCGTCCCCGTCCCCCTTGTGGTGCGAGCCGGCGAACACCGCGAGCTGCCCCTCGTCCAGCGCGACCTCCTCGACGCCGGCCGTCCCGCGGCCCGACAGGACGTACACCAGCGCGTTGAAGTCGCGCGGCCACGGCAGCGCCAGGCGCGCCCCGGGCGCCACGGTCGCGTGCAGGTAGTTGATCGGCGTGTAGGTGGTGCCGGGGCCGTCGTACCCGGCGAGCGACCCGGCGATGACGCGCACCAGGGACGAGCCGTCGTCCGCGGCGAGCAGCTTGACGTCGCGGGCCTCGATGTCCTGGTAGCGCGGCGGGACCCACTTCTGCGCGCGCGGCAGGTTGACCCAGAGCTGGACGCCGTGGAACAGGCCGCCCTTGGCGACCAGCTCGGGCGGCGGCTGCTCGATGTGCTGGATGCCGGACGCGGCCGTCATCCACTGCGTGGCGCCGTCGGAGATCAGGCCGCCGCCACCGGTGGTGTCCTGGTGCTGGAACGCTCCGTCGATGATGTAGGTGACGGTCTCGAACCCCCGGTGGGGGTGCCACGGGGTTCCCTTCGCCTCACCCGGCGCGTACTCGACGGCGCCCATGTGGTCGAGGAGCAGGAACGGGTCGGCCAGGGACAGGTCGATGCCCGGGAACGGGCGCCTGACCTGGAAGCCCTCGCCCTCCAGGTGGCGCTTGGCGGTCACGACCTTCGCGACGCGGCGCCAGTCGGTGCCCTCCTGCGGCAGCAGCGGCAGGCGGGGCAGGGTCAGCGGGTCGGCCATCACGGCAGGCATCGGGTTCTCCCTCGTCCGGGTGTCCGTCCGCGATCGGGCGGCGCATGGTCCCTGCAACGTAGTTGATGCTTCAACTATTTCCTCGGACGGATGCGCCCGTCCTGTTAGGCTGAAGATAGCGAGAGTTAGTTGAATCTTCAATGTGTGGTCTATACTCGGGGCATGACCGAACCTCGCTGGCTCGACGCCGCCCAGCAGCGCGACTGGCGGGCATACGTGGACGGCAGCGTCCGGCTCGCCGAGGTCATGGACCGCGATCTCAAGACCAAGCACGGGCTGTCGAACTCCGAGTACGAGATCCTCGTCCGGCTGTCGGAGGCGCCCGACCGGCGGCTGCGGATGGCGGAGCTGGCCGACAACGCCAGCCAGTCGCGCAGCCGGCTCTCCCACACCTGCTCCCGCCTGGAGACCAAGGGCCTGGTCAAGCGTGACAGCTGCCCGAACGACAAGCGCGGCGTCTACGCGCACCTGACCGACGAGGGCTTCGCCGTGCTGGACCGCGCCGCACGCGACCACGTCGAGGTCGTCCGGACGTTCTTCATCGACGTGGTGGAGCCCCAGGACCTGGAGGCCATCGGGCGCGCGTTCAGCGTCGTCCTCAAGCGGCTCGGCGGCTCGTCCTAGAGCGGGGCGGTCACGCCGGTCAGGAACCCGACGGACAGCAGGGTCAGCAGGCCCCAGGCGAGCATCATCCCGATGCCGAACGTCCGCCACCGCCCGCCGACCCTCCAGACGAGCAGGCCGCCGAGCCCGAACGCCAGCACCAGCAGCGTCACGAACTGCGGCATCAGGCTGGGCCTGCGGCTCATCATCAGCGGCGGGTACATCATCACGGCGTCGACGAAGACGAACGCCGCCATCCCGGCGGCGAGCGCCTTGACGTCCCGGCCGAGGAACGCCCGCGCGCGCTCCGCGGCGACCTGCGCCCTCTCCGTCTGCAGCAGGGGGTGCGCATGCGCAGCCTGCTCGACCTCCACGCTGTGCGCGACCGCGAAGATCTCGTCTTCGAGGCTTGGGAGGTCCCTCTCCTGAGGTTCCGCCATCCCGGCTCCCTGGGGCCGGCGCCCGCCGGGCGACATGCCCGGCGGAAGGTTGAGGATCACGGCCCGTCCGTCCCGGCCCTTTCCGGCGAGCGCGCCTTCAAACGCACCGTAGCGAATACCCGGCCCGGCGCGCGCACCCCGTGACCTGCGTATGCTGCAAAGATGCCAGGTAGGAGGGCCAAAGGAACCGCGACTTTCCTCGCCACGCTGCTGGCCGTGCCGCTCGCCGCGGCCGGATGTGGCCGCGGCGGCGACGACACGGGCGAGTCGGCGCCCCCGGCGACCCCGCCGACGGCGTCCGCTCCGACCTCCCCGTCGCCGTCCCCCAGCAAGCAGGGCTTCCAGTCCACGATCAAGAAGGTGACGGCCGGGGATCTCAAGTACTCGTGGCGGCGCGGCTGCCCCGTGTCGCCCTCCGGGCTCCGGATGATCGAGATGACCTACTGGGGGATGGACGACGAGCCGCACACCGGCGGGCGGCTCGTCGTCAACGCGAAGGCGGCCGACGACCTGGTGAAGGTGTTCAGGAAGCTGTACGCCATGCGGTACCCGATCGAGCGCATGGAGCCGGTCGACAAGTACAAGGGCAGCGACTTCGACTCCATCGAGGCGAACAACACCTCGGCGTTCAACTGCCGCCAGGCGACCGGGTCGAGCTCGTTCTCCAACCACGCCTACGGTCTCGCGGTCGACATCAACCCGTGCCAGAACCCGTACGTCTACGCGGACGGGCGCGTCGCGCACAAGGACTGCGTCAAGTACAAGAACCGCAAGAACGACGACCCGGGCGTCATCCACGCCGGCGACAAGGTCGTCAAGGCGTTCGCCTCGATCGGCTGGAGCTGGGGCGGCACCTGGAGCGGCGCCCGTGACTACCAGCACTTCTCCAGCTCGGGCCGCTGAGCGTCACATCATCATCAGGGCGATCACGAGGATCGCGACGACGGCCACCACGGCGACGATGCCGACGATGAGGCCGATGTTCGGGCCGGACTTCTCCGGCTGCGCCTGGCTGGCGAAGTTCTGGAACTGGTGCGTCGTGCCTGCAGGATCCTGCGGTGTCTGCGACATGCCGAAGAGGGTAACGAACCCTTCCGCCCGAGTCGGACGATTTCACCACGAGAGCATCCCGAGTCGCAGCCGGGGGTTCCAGGGGGTCGCCCCCGGGCTACATGGCGAGAACTTCTGAGCGGAGAGTGTGGGATTCGAACCCACGAGGACTGTCCCCAGCCCTGGGCGCTTTCAAGGCGCCTGCACTAGTCCACTATGCGAACTCTCCAGGTGACCGCCTCGCGGCGGTCATCGCCCACGATAGCGGGCGGGGGCGGTTGCGTTCGACCGCATATGGCGACCGCCCTCAGGGGACGCGGTAGCCGGGGATGGACGGCCAGCGCACCGTGAGCACCACCGACTCCTCCTCGGCTTCCCACGAGTGGTCGACGCCGCGTCCCCACACCACGTAGTCGCCCTGCTCGGCGAGGACGACGTCGCGGCCGGGGAACTCCAGCCGGAAGCGGCCGCTGATCAGCACGAGCAGGGCGGTGCGCTTCTCTCCGTCCGTCCACGCGGCGCGGCGCTCGCCCTTGGGGTGCACGCCCCACTTGATCTCGACCTCGGCGCTGTGCCGCAGGTCGCCGGGCGTCTTGAAGTGCCCGAGCAGCCACCCGCGGTCGGTGGCCGCGTCCGGTGCCGCCTTCCCCACGTACACACCGTCGTCGTCCGTCACAGATGGCAACGGTAGCCCAGGTCAGAGCTGCGGGCGCTGGAAGGCGAAGCCGTCGCCCACCACGGCGGCGAGCGTCAGGTAGGCCTCGCGGGTCGCGGGGGCGAGCTGCTCCAGCTCGACCTCGGCGCCCTCCTCCAGGTGGTCGTCGTAGGGGATGCGGACGACGGCGCGGCAGCGGCTCTCGAAGTGGGCCTGGAGCTTGTCCAGGTCGACCTGGCTGCGGGTGCGGTTGCGGACCATCGACAGGACGACGACGCCGTTGCGGACCAGGTGGCCGTGGTCGTGCGCCTCCAGCCAGTCGAGGGTGGCGCTCGCGGACCGGGCGCCGTCGACCGACGGGGAGCTGACCAGGACGAGCTGGTCGGCCAGGCTCAGCACGCCCGCCATCGCCGAGTGCAGCAGCCCGGTGCCGCAGTCGGTGATGCAGACCGAGTAGTACTGCTCCAGGACGACGGCGACGGCCGCGTAGTCGTCGGCGCTGAACGCCTCGCTGACCGCCGGGTCGCGGTCGGACGCGAGGATCTCCAGGCGCGCCTCGTTCTGCGAGGTGAACGCGCGGACGTCGGCGTACCGGTGGATCTGGTCGCGGTTGTTGAGCAGGTCGCGGACGGTCGCGGCGGTCTCCAGCCTGACCTTGTCCGACAGCGTCCCGCGGTCGGGGTTCGCGTCCACCGCGATGACGCGGTCGCCGCGCAGCGACCCCAGCATCGAACCGAGGCCGGTGGTCGTGGTCGTCTTGCCGACGCCGCCCTTCAGCGACATGACGGCCACCCGGTGGTGGCCGCCCGCCACGGCGGTGCGCGCCCGCCCGATCAGGTCCTTGCGGCGCAGGTCGCCCTGCGACTCGCCCGGGTGGATGCTGCCCGCGGTCGCCTTGTAGACCGCGCGCCGCCAGCCGGACGAGGGCGCGATGCGGCGCTCGCCGAGCAGGTTCTCGGAGCTGAGGCTGTCGGCGCTCTGCGGCTGCTGGGGCTGGGCGGGGTGGCCCGGCCGCATCATCTGTCCGGGCGCCTGCGGGTGCTGCCCCTCCCCCTGCGGGGGCCCGGCCGGATACCCGTAGCCCTGCGGCTGGTACGGCTGCCCGGTGGCCGGGTCGAAGGGAGGCGCGTAGGGCTGGCCGGTGTTCGGGTCGACCGGCGGGTACGGCTGGCCGCCCGCGTTCGGGTCAGGCGCGTAGGGCTGGCCCGTGGCGGGGTCCATCGGGGGATACGGCTGGCCCGGCGCGGGCGGGCCCGGCGGGAACGGCTGCCCGGCGTTCGGGTCGACCACCGGGAACTGCTGACCCGCGGCATTCGGGTCCATCGGCGGGAACTGCTGGCCGCCCGCACTCGGGTCAGGCGGGTACGGCTGCCCGGCGTTCGGGTCCACCTGGGGGAAGGGCTGGCCGCCGACATTGGGGTCAGGGGCGTACGGCTGACCCGCGGCGTTCGGGTCCATCGGCGGGAACTGCTGCCCCTCAGCGCTCGGGCCGAACAGGATGGGGTCCCCCATGCTCGGGTCAGGCGGGTAGGGCTGGCCCGTGGCCGGGTCGACCTGCGGGTAGGGCTGGCCGCCCGCGTTCGGGTCAGGCGCGTAGGGCTGGCCCGTGGCCGGGTCGACCTGCGGGTAGGGCTGGCCGCCCGCGTTCGGGTCAGGCGGGTAGGGCTGGCCCGTGGCCGGGTCGACCTGCGGGTAGGGCTGACCGCCCGCGTTCGGGTCGTAGGGCTGGCCCGTGGCGGGGTCGACCGGCGGGTAGGGCTGGCCGGGCGCGGCCGGGCCCGGCTGGAACGGCTGACCGGTGCTCGGGTCGACGGGCGGGAACTGCTGCCCCTCCGGACTCGGCTCAGGCGCGAAGGGCTGACCCGTGGACGGGTCGACCGGCGGGTACGGCTGGCCGGCCGCGTTCGGGTCGGGGGCGAAGGGGAGGCCCGTGGCCGGGTCGAGGGGGACGTACGGGCGGCCGGAGTCGTCCGTGTCCTGCGGGTACGGCTGGCCCGTGGCGGGGTCGACGGGCTGGTAGGCCTGGCCGGGCGCGTCCTGGCGGCCGAACTGGTCGGCCGGGTAGGGCGGCAGCTGGTCGAGGGGCGGGGCCGCGTTGCCGTTGGTGTCGTACGGGGACGGCTGGGACTGGTAGCCGCCCGTCGCGTACGGGGGCGGGAGCATCCCGCCGTCGAACGGCTGCGGCATCGGGCCGCCCTCGTAGGGCGCCGGCTGCGGCGGGCCGAAGTTCTCCGGGGAATCCTGGAAGGCGGGGGGCGCCGCGAGCCAGGGCTCGTCGTTCAGGGCGGGGGGCTCGGCGGGGGCGGGCTGCGCGTCCTGCTCCTCGGGTTCCCGGGCCGGTTCCTGGGCCGGCGGCTGCGCGCCCTCGGGGGCGGGGGACGGGCCCGCCGCGTCACCGCTCATCGCGTCCAGAGAGGCCAGTCGCTCCTCCAGGGAGCGCCCGTCGTGCTCGTTCCTCGCCACCGTTTTCCCCCTCGGGCACGCCTCTGATGATCCACACGGTGCAGGCGGGCAAAAAGACCCCCACGCAGGATACCGGTGCGTCAATAGCGGGCATCCCGCGCGTAGATCGGCCTTGCCCGCGGCGGAGCCCGGGGCAAGGGACGTCTTGGACGCGCCCGGTAGCGTGACCGGTATGCATGCGATCGTGATTCGCGAGCCGGGCGAAGCCGACGTCCTCGAATGGAAGCCGGTGCCGGATCCGGCGCCGGGTCCTGGCGAGGTGCTGGTCGACGTGGCGGCGAGCGCCGTCAACCGGGCCGACGTCATGCAGCGCCGGGGGTTCTATCCCCCGCCGGACGACGCTCCCCCGTACCCGGGCCTTGAGGTGTCCGGACGGATCGCCGGGCTGGGCGAGGGCGTGACCGGGCCGAAGGTCGGCGACGAGGTGTGCGCGCTGCTCGGCGGCGGAGGCTACGCCGAACGGGTCGCCGTCCCCGCCTCGCAGGTGCTGCCCGTGCCGCGCGGCGTGGACGTCGTGGAGGCGGCCGGGCTCCCGGAGGTCGCCTGCACGGTGTGGTCGAACGTGTTCATGCTGGCCGGGCTGCGCGAGGGCGAGACGCTGCTCGTCCACGGCGGCGGCAGCGGCATCGGGACGTTCGCCATCCAGCTCGCCAAGGCGCGCGGGGCGCGCGTGGTGACGACGGTCGGCAGCCCGGAGAAGGCCGAGCGGTGCCGGGAGCTCGGCGCGGACGTCACCGTGAACTACCGCGAGGACGACTTCGTCGAGAGCGGCCCCTACGACGTGATCCTCGATCTCATCGGCGCCAGGTACCTCGGGCGCAACGTGGACGCCCTCGCCACCGGCGGGCGGCTGATGGTGATCGGGCTCCAGGGCGGCGCGAAGGCGGAGCTGGACATCGGCATGCTGCTGCGCAAGCGGGCGCTGGTGCACGCCACGACTTTGCGGGCCCGTCCGTTGGAGGAGAAGGCGGAGATCGTGGCCGGCGTCCGGGAGCATGTGTGGCCGCTCCTGGAGTCGGGACGGATCCGGACGGTCGTCGACCGGCGGATTCCCATGGCGGAAGCGTCGCGCGCGCACCAACTGATGGAAGAAAGCGGTCACGTCGGCAAGATCCTGCTGACCGTGTGAGGATGTGGAGTTTATGAGCGAGGCTTCGAAGAAGCAGTCGGAAGAGCCCCAGGTGCTCGTTCTGGGCCCGGGCGGCATCACCGTCGAGGGCGGCGGGGACGGCGAGTCCGAGGGCAAGTCGGTGACCGAGATGGTCGAGCAGCCGGCGAAGGTCATGCGGATCGGCGGGATGATCCGGCAGCTGCTGGAGGAGGTCAAGGCCGCCCCGCTGGACGAGGCGAGCCGGGCCCGGCTGCGGGAGATCCACCAGTCGTCCATCAAGGAGCTGGAGGACGGTCTCGCGCCCGAGCTGGTCGCGGAGCTGGAGCGGCTGTCGCTGCCGTTCACCGAGGGCACGGTGCCGAGCGACGCGGAGCTCCGGATCGCGCAGGCGCAGCTCGTCGGCTGGCTGGAGGGCCTGTTCCACGGCATCCAGACGACGCTGTTCGCCCAGCAGATGGCGGCGCGGGCGCAGCTGGAGCAGATGCGGCGCGCCCTGCCCGCGGGAATGATGCCCCCCGGCGTCGAGGAGGAGCCGAAGCCCGGTCCGCGCTCGTCCGGCCCCTACCTGTAGGACGCACGACTCCGGCCGCACCCCGCAGCGGGTGCGGCCGCGCTATGGGAAGAGGCGCTCCAGGACCTCGGCCACGCCGTCGTCGTCGTTGCGGGACGTCTTGTGCGACACGGCGGCGAGCACGAGCGGGTGCGCGTTCGCGACCCCGTAGGACGTGCCCGCCCAGGTCAGCATCGGCAGGTCGTTGGGCATGTCGCCGAACGCGGTGACGTCCCGCGCCGTGATGCCGTGCTCGGTGCACAGGGCCGCCAGGGCGCTGGCCTTGGTGACGCCGAGCGCGCTCATCTCCAGCAGCCCCCGCCCGGAGGAGTGCGTCACGGTCACGAGGTCGCCGACGGCCCGCACCGCCTTCGCCGAGAGCGCGTCGGGGTCGGCGGCCGGGTGGAAGGCGAGCAGCTTGGTCCCGCCCCGGCTGACCAGCTCGGCGTCGTCGACGGGACGGCCGCCGAGCGCCGCCGCGTCCCACCGGCCGAGGTCGTAGCTGGCCTCGAACACGAACCCGGTCGGGTACTCCACCGCGAAGCGCAGCTCGGGCACGACGCCGCGCAGCCGCCCGATCACCTCGGCGAGCACGTCCGGCGCGATCTCGTTGGCCTGCAGGACGGTCTCGGTGTGCAGGTCGTAGAGGACGGCGCCGTTGGCGCAGATCGCGACGCCGCGGTGGTCGACGGCCGCGGCGATCTCCGTCATCCAGCGCGGCGGCCGCCCGGTGACCATGACGAGCATCGCCCCGGCCCGCTCGACCCGGGCGAGGGCGGCGACGGTGCGGGCGGAGATCGTGCCGTCGGAGCGCACGATCGTGCCGTCGAGGTCGGTGGCGATCACACGCGGCGAGGACTCAGTCATGTCACCTTCCTGGGCAGATGGGACACACCCTAGGCCAGGGCCCTGACACGCCCGGCTCCCGGCATCGCCCCAAGGCCCGCGGAGACGCGAACGGGGCCCGTTCCGGTCAGGACGGGCCCCGCTCCACGCGCGTTCAGCGCTTGACCGGCTCCAGGACCTCCAGGCCCAGGAACTTCTGCAGCGCCTTCGGGACGCGCACCGAGCCGTCGGCCTGCTGGTGGTTCTCCAGGATCGCGACCATCCAGCGCGTCGTCGCCAGCGTCCCGTTCAGGGTCGCCACCGGCTGGTTCTTGCCGTCGGCGTCGCGGTACCGCACCGCCAGGCGCCGCGCCTGGAACTCGGTGCAGTTCGACGTCGAGGTGACCTCGCGGTAGGTGTTCTGCGTCGGCACCCAGGCCTCGCAGTCGTACTTGCGGGCCGCGCTGGCGCCGAGGTCGCCCGCCGCCACGTCGATCACCCGGTACGGGATCTCGACCTTGGCGAGCATCTCCTTCTCCCACTCCAGCAGCCGCAGGTGCTCGGCGTGGGAGTCGGCCGGGTCGCAGTAGGAGAACATCTCCACCTTGTCGAACTGGTGGACGCGGATGATGCCGCGCGTGTCCTTGCCGTAGGAGCCGGCCTCGCGGCGGAAGCAGGACGACCAGGCCACGTACCGGCGCGGCAGCTCGTCGACGATCTCGTTCATGTGGAACGCGGCGAGCGGCACCTCCGACGTCCCGACCAGGTACAGCTCTTCCTGGGGGAGCTGGTAGACCTCGGCGGCGTGCGCGCCGAGGAACCCCGTGCCCTCCATCGCCTCCGGCTTCACCAGGACCGGCGGGTACATCGGCACGAACCCGCTCGCGACGGCCTGCTCCATGGCGAGGTTCAGCAGCGCGTACTGGAGCCGCGCGCCGACGCCCGTCAGGTAGTAGAACCGCGCGCCCGACACCTTCGCGCCGCGCTCCATGTCGATGGCGCCGAGGCTCTCGCCGAGCTCCAGGTGGTCCTTCGGCTCGAAGTCGAACGCGGTCGGCTCGCCGACGTGCTCCAGGACGACGTAGTCCTGCTCGCCGCCGGGCGGGGCGCCCTCCTCGATGAGGTTCGGAACGCCCTTGATCAGCGCGTCGAGCTCCTCGCCGAGGCGGTCGGCCTCGGCCTCGCGCTCCTTCACCTGCTGCGCCAGCTCCTTGGCGCGGGCCAGCAGCGCCTGCCGCTCGTCGCCCTGCGCCTTGGACACCGACTTGCCGAAACTCTTCTGCTCCGCCCTGAGCTGCTCGAACGAGGTCAGCGCGGAGCGGCGCCTCCCGTCCAGGTCGAGCAGCCGGTCGACGACGCCGTCATCCTCACCGCGGGCGCGCTGCGAGGCGCGCAGCCGCTCGGGATCCTCTCGAAGAGCTCGCAGGTCAATCACAGACCCGAGGCTACCGGCCCGACGCCCCCGTCCGCGCGCGAGTATCGGCGGTTCGCGTCCGCCGATGACCGCCGCTCATGGACGCCGCTAGTGGACGCCGCTCGCCAGCAGCGCGTGCGCGGGCAGCGCCACCTTCCCGTCACCGGCGGCGTAGTCCGCGACGATCTCGTCGTAGGCGGCCTTGACGCGGGCGACGGTCGGCGCGTCCTGGCGTCCGACGACCACGCCGTTCGTGCCGACCCGGGCCAGCGCGCCCGTCCGCCACCACTCCTCGGGGTCGACGACGTGCTCCCAGGTCACCTCCTCGACCGCGACGTCGGCGAACCCGGCCTCGGCGACCAGCCGCCCGAAGGCCGCCGGCTCGCCGTACTCCAGGAACGGCGGCTCGGGGATGTCGTCCGGCCACGGCACGCCCGCCGCCTCGATCGCCTCCCGGACGACCGCGAGGGCCCCGCTGCCCGGCATCGCCCAGCAGGTCATCGCCAGCCGCCCGCCCTCGCGCAGGACGCGCCGCAGCCGGGCCAGCGCCGCGTCGGGTGCGCCCACGTGGTTGATGACGAAGTTGCCCGCGACCGCGTCGAACGTCGCGTCCTCGAACGGGACCTCGGGCAGGACGGCGACCCGCACGTCCAGCCCGGGGACGTTCCGGCGCGCCGTCTCCGCCATGCCCGGCTCGGCGTCCATGGCCGACACCAGCGCGCCGCGCCGCGCCGCCTCCCGCGAGACGAACCCGGGGCCCGTGCCGACGTCGAGGAGCCGCGTTCCGTCGGCCACCCCGGCCGCGTCCAGCAGCGGCTCGATCATGTACCGCGTGACGTGGGCGAATCCCCGCTCGTACGCGGGGGCCCGCCCGGCCCACAGCTCCCGCTCGTAAAGGTCGAAGTCCTTCGCCACGCCCCGCAGCCTACGTCAGCGGACGTCCACCGCATCACCCGGCGAGGTCGAGCCGAGGTACCCGGAGGTCTCTTTGTAGACCGCCTTCCAGGTGCCGTCCACGGACGCCTTGAAGGTCTTCGAGAACCAGCCGTTGGCGTCGGTCTTCGTCGCCGCCACCTGCTTGTACGTCGAGGTGCCCGCGGCCTTGAAGTAGACGTACACGGGCGCGTTCGGGCCCGGGCCCGGCACGTCCCTGAACCGGTAGAGCTGCCCCTTGACCGTGATGGTCGCGCCCTTCTTCACGGGCTCGGGCGAGGCGTTGAAGTTGTACCACTGCGTCCGGTACTTGACGTCGACGAAGTCGGTGTTGCTGACGACCGGCATGGTCAGATCGCTGCCCGGGTACCGGACGCGCCAGTACGCGTCCTTCGTCACGGCCTTCTCGCTGTTGAAGTAGAAGGTCCCCGGCCGTGCCAGGGTCTGGCTGGCCCAGATCTTCCAGGTCGTGCCGTCCAGGGAGTACTCCAGGTACACCGGCAGGTTCGCGACGTTGGTGTAGTCGGGCCGGACGTCCAGCCGGCCGTGCACGACGATCGGGTCACGGTAGGCGAGGGGTTCCGGGTAGGCGTCGAACCCCGTGATCTCGGCGCCGTTCCGGATGTTCACCGTCCCCAGGCTCATCTGGCTGCCGGTGAGGAAACCGTCGTCCAGGACGCGAGCCGTCACCGTGCCCGACTTGCCGACCTGCCGCCCGGCGGGGAAGTAGGCGCGGAAGGTGCCGTCGGCGGCGGTCCGGACCGACGTGATGCCTCCGTCGTCCTTGATGTCGTCCGGAACATCGATCTGGACCTCGGCGCCTGCCGCGGGCACGGCGCCGGCGGAGCTCCGCCGGAGGACCGTGCCGCGGACGGTCACCTGCGTGTACGGCGCCACGGTCGGCCCCGGCGCCATCAGCGCGGTGACGGACGTGGCCTGCTTGTCGACCGTGACGGCGGCGGCCTTGGAAGCTCCGCAGAACCGCCCTGCCCGGGGGACCGCGACGCTCGGGGACGCGAGGCCGGTGGACGTCAGCGTGAACGAGCCGTCCTCACCCGCCGTCGTCTTGGCGAGGCTTCCGGCCCTGACCTCCGCGCCCTGCGCCGGCTCCGGCGCCGCCTCGCGGTACTTCTGGATCATCACCCGGCCGCGCATCGTCACGTCGGAGTGATCGATGTCGATGACGCTCGGTGAGTTCGAGAAGTCGGTGATGGCGGTCGAGTAGCAGTCGAAGAACCCGTGGTTCCGCGTGTACGTGGCGCCGTCGGCCGTGGTGACCAGCACCTCGACGTACGTGAGCCCGGGGCGGGCCTCGATGTCGGGACGGAACTCGGCCCCCCAGACACCGTCGTTGTCGGTGCCGCTGCTCCGCGTGAACTCGACGGTGGCGTAGGGCTCCGTCCCGGTGTTCAGGTAACGCATGTTCGCGCGGACCTTCGTGACCCCGCTCGCCGACTTGGCGCCCAGCGTCAACTTGACGACGCGGTCCTTGGCCAGATTGTCGAAGGCGAGGGCCAGGCTGACATCGGTCGCGTCGGCGCCGGCGGTGCCTGGCGCGACGAAGAGCGAGGCCGTGATGGCCGCGGTGGCGAGCAGTGCGGATGATCGACGCAAGGGAAAACCTCTCCACTGAATGCTGGTATGGAGCTTAAGCCCAAGATCGACCAGCGGTTGATCAATGGCCGTTAGCGGACGTCCACGTAGTCGGCGGGCTGGTTGGACGGCAGGTAGCCGGAGCTGCCCTGGTAAACCGCCGTCCAGTAACCGTCCCTGGACGCCGTGACCTTCTTGCTGAACCAGCCGTTGCTCGCCGTCTTCACCACCGCGACACCGGTCCAGGTCGACGACCCCTTGGCCTTGAAGTAGAGGGAGACCGGCGCACCCGGGCCCGGCCCTCCCGCGGGCATGTAGCGGTACAGCAGGCCCTTGACGGTGATCGCCGCACCCTTCTTCACCGGCTCCGGGGAGGCGTTGAACTGGTGGATGTACGTCCGGTACCTCACGTCGACGTTGTCGGTGCTGCTGACGGAGGGCACCACGAGGTAGCCGTCGTCGTCGGGGACCCTCGCCCGCCAGTGACCGTCACGCTCGGCCTTCACGTCGATGGCGAACTTGCCGTCGAGGCCGGGCGACTGCGCGGCCTTGTCCTTCCAGGTCTTCCCGTCGGCCGAGAACTGGAGCCGCACGGTGGCGCCGCCCGCGGGCCTCCTCGTCCCGTCGGCCATCGTGAACATCACGGTGCCGGACGCCCGCATGGTGCTGCCCAGGCCGACCGGCTCGGGCGTCGCGTTGAAACCGCTGATGGAGGTCCGGTGCGTGACCTGGCGGACGTCGGTCTGGGCGTATGCCATCTCGTAGCTGTAGTAGTCGTCCGGCAGGTTGACCGGATCGTTCGCGAAATCGATCACCCAGGCGCCGTTCTCGACGACCAGGACCTGGACCCTGTAGTCGCCGTTCGCGTCGGTGACCGGAGTGGCGACCGTGCTCCAGCTCGGCCCCGACGGCGGGTCGAACTTCAGGGCGAGCCGCTTGCCCGCGAGCGGGCCCCAGGCGCCGTCGCGGTCCTGCCGTTCGAGGCGGCCCGTCACGGGAACCCGTTCACCGACGAGCAGGCGGTCCGGGACGTGCATCGTCAACCGGGTCTTGAGCCGCTGCTCGGCGATCAGCGGCGAGCCCGCCGGCGCCAGGGCGCGGCCACCGGGCA
Organism: Actinomadura sp. NPDC049753; assembly: GCF_040674655.1. NCBI lineage: Bacteria > Bacillati > Actinomycetota > Actinomycetes > Streptosporangiales > Thermomonosporaceae > Actinomadura > Actinomadura sp. NPDC049753. The sequence continues at coordinate 50,861 of NZ_JBFARL010000007.1, forward strand.
CCCGCAGGGGTGCCGCCGCGTGTGCGGGGGCCGCGGTGAAGGGGGAAGCCACGGCGAGGGCCGCGACGACGGCGAATTCGGCGCACGGAACGACCTCTCCACTGTTCACTGGTGTGAAGAGGACGCCCAAGATCGACAACCGGTTGTCGCGGGACGCGTTCCGACGGTCTCGGTTGCGTCACGGCGGCGAGGCCGCGCCCGCTACTGGTGCGCGTCCGCCCACGCCTGATCGAGGACCTGCGCGAACGTCTCGGCGGGCTGGGCGCCCGAGACGCCGTAGCGGCGGTCGATGACGAAGAAGGGCACGCCGGTCGCGCCGATGTCCCGCGCCGCGCGCTGCTCGGCGTCCACCTCCGAGGCGAACGCGTCGGACGCGAGCACGCCGCGTGCCTCGGCCGCGTCCAAGCCCGCTTCGGCGACGACGTCCACGAGGGTGTCCCGGTCGAACACCGGGCGCTCGTCGGTGAAGTAGGCCCTGAACAGGGCCTCCACGACCGCGCCCTGCACGCCGCGCTGACCCGCGAGGTAGACGAGCCGGTGCGCGTCGGCGGTGTTGCCCGCCTGGCGGCCTTCGAGGTGGTACTCCAGGCCGGCCGCGGCGGCTCGCTCCTCCATCTCCCGGTTCTTCTCGACGGCCTCGTCGCGCGTCATGCCGTACTTCTCGGCCAGCATGTCGGCCACGTCGACCGTCTCGCCCGGCGGGAAGGAGGGGTCGAGCTGGAACGCGCGGTAGACGACCTCGACCTCGTCCCGGTGCGCGAAGCCTTCCAGAGCGCGCTCGAAATGCCGCTTACCCAGATAGCACCAGGGGCACACGACGTCGGCCCAGATCTCAACACGCACGGGGACACCTCTCTCAGGACGGTCTACCGTGCCAACACGGCCCCGGCGCCTTTGATTTCCCGGCGCGGGCTCAGGCGCGGCCGGTGCGGATGCCGGTGATCCAGGCGGCGGCCTCGGTGAAGTCGGCGTCGTGGGTGCCGCGGCGGATCTCGGGGCGGACCTGGTCGGCGCGGGTGTAGGAGCCGACGAAGCGGACGTCGGCGCAGACGCGGCGCAGCCCCATCATGGCCTCGCCGACGCGGGCGTCGGCGACATGGCCCTCGAAGTCCATCCAGAACAGGTAGGAGCCGAGGCCCGCGCCGGTCGGGCGGGACTGGATCAGCGTGAGGTTGATGCCGCGGACCGAGAACTCGGTGAGGATCTCCAGCAGGGCGCCCGGGTGGTCCTCGCCGATGAACGCGACGACGGTCGTCCTGTCCATGCCGGTGGGGGCCGGCGGGGGGCACGGGCGGCTCAGGACGACGAAGCGGGTGACGGCGTCGGCGACGTCGTGGATGTCCTCCGCGAGGACCGACAGGCCGTAGCGGGCGGCCGCGAACGAGCCGGCGAGCGCGGCGTCGTAGTGGCCGTCGGCGACGTGCTGGGCGGCCTCGGCGTTGGAGGTGGCGGCGCGCCACTCGGCGTCGGGGACGTTCTCCAGGAGCCAGCGGCGGCACTGCGGCTGCGCGATCGGGTGGGACGCGACGGTCTTGATGTCGTCCAGCGCGGTGCCGGGACGGACGAGGAGGGCGAACGACACCGGCAGGTGGATCTCGCCGACGATCTGGAGCGGCTCGCCGGTCGCCAGCTCGTCCAGCGTGGTGGGGACCGAGCCCTCGACGGAGTTCTCCAGCGCGACGACGGCGGTGTCGACCTCGCCGCGGCGCAGCGCTTCGAGAACGGCCGGGACGGTCGCGTACGGGATGTGCTCGGCCCCGGCGGCGCCGGGGAGGGTGAGCAGCGCCGCCTCGGTGAAGGTGCCCTGCGGACCCAGGTAGGCGTAGCGCGCTTGCCTGTCGTCTGCGGTCACTGGAGTCCCCCGGGGCGTGTTTCGGCTGTGCGGCAGCCGTCTAGAGGCATGGTGAGAAAGACGAGTCTACCGTCCGGCGCCCCGGCCCCTCAGGAGCGGCGGGCGCCGCCTCAGGCGCGGGCCGTGGGGGTGCGGGCGCCGTTGCCGAAGTCGGGCAGCGGGTCGTCCATCGAGACGATGGGGCCCTTGCCGAGCCGGGCGGCCCGCAGGGCCTGGTTCTCCTCGGGGGAGAGCGTCTCGACGGCGTGCCCGCCCTGGACGGCCTTGGCGTACGTCCGCGTCTCGGTCCGCCCGTTGATCGAGCTCACCACCACCCCGTCGCCGACCGCGTTGATCAGCGCGAGGGAGAAGGACCGGTGCCCGGACATCTCCTTGAGCGCGTCGTAGTGCACGATCGCGAGATCGCGCAGGGCGCGCTCGTCCACCTCGCCGCTCGCGACCTGGAGCTGGCGCCTCAGCATTTCCCCGCACTCGTCCACGACCTGGTTGACCCGGTTGTGCGCGACCACCGCGATGGAGAGCCCCGCAATCCCGGCGACCAGGCCGGCGACGGCCACTGCGACGAGCATCACGCGCCGAGCGTACCCATGCCGACCTGCCGTTGCGAAGGATCTCGGGGGTGGTTGTCCGGATCGAGCCGTTTCACCAGCCATGTTCCGAGGACCAGGATCGAGGCCAGCGCGGCGAGTCCGAACGAGTCGCGCAGCACCTGGCCCGCGAGAACCGTTGCAGGGGAATGATCCGGGCCGATCAGACCGCGCGCCCACCACGGGACCGGGAACAGGAACAGCAGCCACAGGGCGAACGCGACCAGACATCTTCGCGTGTCACGCCCATCGCCGACCAAAGCCCCCAATACCGCGATCATCCACACGAGATGATGAATCCATCCCACAGGGGACAGGACGACGGACAGCAGCCCGACGATCGCCACCCCGGCGAGCAGGAGGCTGGAGGCGTCGGCGCCGGTCGCGGCGTCGGCGGCGAGCGTCGCCCGGCGCGCCCACCCGAAGCCGAACCAGGCGACGACCAGGGCCAGGGCCAGCCACACCAGCGTCCGGGCCGGCCCCTCGTCCAGGATGCGGGCCACGATCCCGTGGATCGCCTGGTTGGTGGTGCCGTCGACCGCGCCCGTCCGGTCGCCGCCCTCCAGCAGCGCGCCGAACCAGTACGCGGACGAGTCGGACGGCAGCAGCGCGAACCCGCCCAGCGTGGCGACGACGGCGGTCAGCACGGCGTTGACCAGCGCGTCCCGCCGCCCGGTGACCAGGAAGTAGATCAGGAAGACGCCCGGCACCAGCTTGATCGCCAGGGCGAGGCCGACGAGCATGCCGCGCGGCCAGCGGGCGGTGCGGGCGCAGCAGTCGGCCAGGCACATGGCCAGCAGGAACAGCCCGACCTGCCCGAACCGGACCTGGTCGCGGACGGGGTCGAGCCACGCCGTCGCCGCGACCAGGACGCCCGCGGTGAGCGGCGCCCAGCGACCCGTCCGGCGGATCAGGTCGCGGAAGGCGTAGCAGACGACGATCACGAGCGACAGGTAGATCAGCACCGTCCACGTCCACTGCGCCGCGCGCCACGGCAGGAGCGTGAACGGGACCGCCAGGGCGGCGGCGATCGGCGGGTAAGTGAAGGGGAGCAGCTGCGGCGGCTGCGTGAGGAAGTCGTACAGGGGCGCGCCGCGCAGCACCGCCAGCCCGCCCTCCCGGTAGACCTCCAGGTCGACGAGCCGCTGGTCGGGCTGGTTGCCGAGCCACCGCTGGACGATCGGCGCGGCGGCGGCCGCGGCGACGGCGATCCCGGCGAGCAGGACCAGAAGGTCGCGGGCGCCCCGCCGGGCGGGGGCACCGGCCGCCTCACCGGGGGAGTCACGGGCATCCCGCGCCATCAGACCGTCCACAGCCCGCAGGATATGGCCCCTGCCCGGTGGTAGGGCTCTTGTAACCTGAACGCCATGACGTCCCGGGGAACGAAGATCGCCATGTTCCTCGCGACCCTCGCGGCGGCGCTCGCGGCCGTCCTCGGGCCCGCGGCGGCGCACGCCTCCCCCACGGCCCCCGCCGAGCGGGCCGTCACCGGCCGCGTGGTCATCATCGGGGTGCCGGCGCTGATGTGGAGCGACGTCACCCGCGAGAACACCCCGGCACTGTGGGGGCTGACCGCGCAGGGCTCCGCCGCGGGTCTCAGCGTCCGCACCACCCGCGTCATCACCTGCCCCACCGACGGCTGGCTGACGCTGTCGGCGGGGCAGCGGTCGCGGCTGGCGCACGGCGACTGCGCGCTGCCGTCCACGCCGGTGCCGCCCGGCCAGTCCTCCCCCACCGGCCCGCCGCCCGCCGGCGGTGCCGTCGCCGCGGGCTGGCCCGCGATCAAGAGCGACAACGCGGGCACCAACTACCACGCGCGGGTCGGCCTGCTCGGCGACGAGGTCCACCGGGCGGGCGGCTGCACGACGGCGGTCGGGCCAGGCGCGGTGTTCGGCGCCGCCGACGGCGCCGGCCGGGTCGACCGGTACGTCGACTCGACCGACAAGGCCACCGCCGCCGACTGGGCGCGCTGCCCGCTCGCCGCGGTCGACGTCGACGACCTCTTCCGCGCCTACATCAACGCCGGCGTCGACCCGCACGGCGACCAGGTCCCGCTGTCGGACGAGAGCCGCGCCGCCGCGGCGAAGGCCGCCGACCGCCGGGTCGCGCAGGTCGTGGCCGCGCTCCCGGCGGGGACGACCGTGCTGGTCGCGGGCCTGTCCGACACCGGCGTCAACCCGCACCTGCGCGTGGCCGTCGCCAAGGGCCCCGCCTACGGGCCCGGCTACATGACCTCAAGCGCCACCCGCCAGGACGGGCTGGTCACGCTGACCGACCTCACCGCGACGACGCTGAAGCTGCTCGGGGTGAAGCAGCCCAAGCAGGCCGTCGGGTCCGCGTGGCGGTCCCAGCCGTCCACGTCGTCCGCGCACGACCGGGTCGACGCGCTCATGGACGAGGACGTCGCGGCGCAGGCGATCCGGGCCGTCCAGACGTCGTTCTACTGGGTGCTGTTCGCGGTGCAGCTCGTCCTGTACGGGATCGCGGTGGTCGCGCTGCGGCGCCTCGGCGGCGACCGACGCTCACGGGCGCGGATCCTCGGAGGCACCCGGGTGATCGCGCTGCTCGGCGGCGCGGCGCCCGGCGCGTCCTTCCTCGCCGGGCTGCTGCCGTGGTGGCGGGCCGAGCACCCGACCCCCGTCCTGATCTGCACCGTGCTGGGCTTCGCCGGGCTGCTGACGGGCGTGGCGCTGGCCGGGCCGTGGCGCCGCTCCACCGTCGTCCCCGGCCTGGTGATCACCGGGGTGACGGCGCTCGTCCTCGCACTGGACGTCATGACGGGCTCCTCCCTTCAGCTCAACACGCTGATGGGCTACACCGCCCTCGTCGCCGGACGGTTCTACGGCTTCGGCAACCAGGCGTTCTCGCTGTTCGCGGTGGCGGCGATCCTGACGGCGGCGTGGCTGACGGAGTACCCGCTGCGCCGGGGCAACAAGGCGCTCGCCGTCGCGATCGTGGCGGTGATCGGCGCCTTCACGGTCGCGGTGGACGGCCTGCCCGCGTTCGGCAGCGACTTCGGCGGCGTGCTGGCGATCGTCCCGGCGTTCGCGATGCTCGGCCTGATGGTCGCGGGCAGGCGCATGTCGCCGCTCAAGCTCGGCCTGTTCTTCCTGGCCGGCATGGCGCTCGTGCTGGTCATCTCGTACGTGAACGCCCAGTCGGCCAACCCGACGCATCTCGGCCGGTTCTGGCAGGACCTCGTGGCCGGGGACGCGTGGGACGTCGTCACCCGCAAGTTCAACGCGATGCTGAACAGCCTCGGCTACTGGCCCTACACGCTGGCGCTCGCCGCCGCCGTCGTGTTCCTGTTCTTCGTCCTGGCGCGGCCCACGCGCTGGCGGGTGTCGCTGCTGCAGGGCGCCTACGAGAAGAGCCTGACGATGCGCCCGGCGGTGATCTGCGCGCTCGCGGTCGGCGTCATCGGCACGCTGGTCAACGACTCGGGCGTGGTGATCCTGTCGGTGGCGTTCAGCCTGGCGACCCCGCTGATGCTCGCCGCGGGGCTCCGGGCGCTGGAGATCGACCTGAGGAACGCAGACACGCCGCCACCAGCGCCGTCAGGATCGCCAGAAGCGTCCACGGGACCACGGTCGGCCGAACGACGGTGAACAGCCACTCCAGGTCGTCCGGCAGCCGGATGCGGGCGGGCGCGCGGGCCGGCAGGTAGGCGAGGCTGAGCGCGGTGGTGTGGGCGAGCAGGATCCAGTCGATCCGCGTCCAGGGCAGCAGCGCCAGCAGCGCCCACCCGAACCCGTCGTACCAGGGCAGCGCGTAGGGCGCGGCCAGGAGCCACGCGAGGGCGATCGCGGCGGCGACGCGGCGCTCCTCCCCGCCGGGCAGAAGGGCGTCCTCCCTGGGCAGGGCCCGTGCGAGCAGCACGAGCAGCCCCAGGCCGAGCAGCATCGCGCCCAGCTTGATGACGTCGCGCTGCGAGCCGCGGCCGAGCGACTCGTCCAGCAGGTGCCAGGGGGTCGCGAAGGAGACCATGTTGCTGGCCTCGCGGACCTGGTCGAGCGCGTGGGGCCCGGCGAGGGCGTAGGACAGCGCCGTGACGGCCGCGCCCCCGCCGAGCAGCGCGGCCAGGTGGCCGATCGGCCACTTCCGGCGTTCCGTCCGGGCCCGGCGCAGCAGACCCCAGGCGGGCCCCCCGGCGACGAGCGCGGCGGGCAGCTTGATCGCCGTCCCGAGCCCGGCGAGCGCCCCGGCCGCCAGGGAGCGCGCCCAGCCCGCCCGGCCCGCGGCCCCGCCGCCGAAGACGGCGAGCGCCGCCACCATCGGCGCGATCGCGAGGACGTCGTTGTGCGCCCCCGCCACCAAGTGGAACAGCACGAGCGGGTTGCACGTCCACAGCAGAGCCGTGCGGAGCCGCCGCTCCTCCGTCGCGGACATCCGGTAGAGGACGAGGGCCGTCACCGCGAACGCGAGCACGTTCAGCACCGACAGGACGAAGACGGTCAGCCGCACCGAACCGCTGCCGACCCACGCGGCGAACGCCTGCCCGCCCGTGGCGACCGGCCCGTACACCGACGGCGTCGTCCGCCACTCCTCGGGCGCCCCGGCGACCGGGTCCTTCGGCAGGTCGACGGCGCTCGTGCGGTACGGGTCGTGCCCCGTGGCGGCCATCCGCCCGTAGGAGGCGTAGTTCAGGTGGTCGGTGGACCCGACCGGCGGCATGAACATGAACGCGGCCGCCGCCAGCAGGCCCGCGGCCACCAGCGGCAGGGCCCGCACGCGCCAGCCCCTGCGGACGGCGGCGAAGCACAGGCCGAGCCCCAGCGCGCTCGCGACGATCCCCGCGACGACGAGGCCGATCACCAGGTACGGCGACGGGTGGACGTCCAGCGCGTACGGCGGCTCCGTGCGCGGACCCTCCAGCTCCGGCTCGAACACCGACGGCCCGAGCAGCGCGGTGGCGACGAAGCAGGCGACGCCGGCCCCGATCCCCCACAGCCCGCCCGTGCCGAGACGGGTCACGGGCGGCTGCCGCGCAGGCGGTCGAGCCCCCTGGCCACCGCCGGTTCGCGCGCGGCGAGAGCTCTCGCCACGTCCCGGAACTGCCGGGCGCGGTGCAGCTGGGAGCGCCAGTCGGTGCCGGTGGCGCGGTGCGCGAGCGGCACCTCCACCTCCGTCACCCGGAACCCGGCGCGCAGCAGGTCGATGGTGAGCGCGGTCTCCACCCCGAACCCGGCGGCGAGCGGGAGCGCGGCGTCGAACGCGGCCCGGGTCAGGCAGCGCTGCCCGTTCAGGGGCGCGGTGGCCTCCCAGCTGGTGGCGCGGCGGATCCCGTCGCGCGACAGCCGGACGACGAACCCGTGCCCGCCGAGCTTCACGGTCGTGGTGAACACGGCGATCGTCATGTCGGCCTCACCGGACCTGACCGGCTCGACCAGCGGCGCGGCCTCGCGCGCGGTCTCGGCGAGGTCGGCGTCCAGGAACAGCAGGTGGCGGGGCTGGTCGCGGCCCTCGTCCAGCAGCCGGACGGCCTCGGCCCCGCTCTCCATCGCGGCGCCCTTGCCCCGGTTCCGGCTGTGCCGCACGACCCGTGCCCCGGCCTCGCGGGCCACCCGCCCGGTGCCGTCGGAGGAGCCGTCGTCGATCACCACGACCAGGTCGGCTCCGGGAAGCTCCTGGGCGGCCTTGACCGTGGCTGCGATGCGGTCGGCTTCGTCCTTGGCCGGGATGCATACCGCTACGTCCTGCATAACGGCGATCGTAGTCGGGGACGGGCGCGCGATGCCGCAGGGCACCGGGTAACGGACCAAGCCATTACCCGCGCGACAGGTCGGCGACCCGCGGGGTTCACCCGCGGCGCCGGCGGTCGAGGACGATGGGTCGGAAGGGTCAGCCGGCGTCGAGGACCGGCGCCGCCTCCGTCACGGTGAAGACGGTGTCGAGCCCGGTCACCTGCAGGATCCGCTTCACGGCGGGGCGCGGCGCGGCCAGTTCCAGCGCGCCGCCCTGCTCCTTCAGCCGCTTCATGGCCGAGAGCAGCACGTTCATGCCCGTCGAGTCGCAGAACTCCACGCCGCTCATGTCGACCACGATGTGGTCGGCCTGGTCGCGCAGCAGGCCCGCGAGGGCCGCCTGCAACCGTGGCGCGGTGTACAGGTCGAGCTCACCGGTCGCCGTGACAACGGCGTGACCCCCCTGAGACGCGGTCGAGACGTTTAGCTCCACGTCCGGCACACTATCTCGCGAACGGCCCGGGAGCCAGACGGTTCGCCAAGTCCCCTGCGCCGTGGGCGTTTCCGGGGCGCGTCGCCGCCTTGCCAGTCCCGCACGCTTTGAGAACTACGCACCGTAATGTAACGATTTCAGTGCTCCGCGGCGCCGATCCGGTCCGCCGATATCGCGGGTTCTTCCCGCACGATCGTCAGGAGTAGGGGAACCTGAACGGGTGCAACAGCGGCATGGTCGACTGCGCGAGCGCCTGGAGACGATCCGGGCTCGGGCGGCGAAGTCCAGCACGTGGCGAACGTCCACCCAGGTCCTGTTCCGCCTGGTGAACAAGGACGGCTTCGTCCCGGTCCGGACGCGTCTGTCCCGCGAGGACCTCGCCTTCCTCGCCGGCGCCCGCGAGGAGGTCATCGCCTTCACCGACCTCACCCTGCGCCTCGTCGACCTGCACCGCCCGCAGGAGTCCGGCGGCATCACCAGCGACCCCGACCGCCCCATCCGCCGCTGCCGCGCCTGCATGTCCCGCTGGCCCTGCGCCACCTACCGCACCATCACCGAAGCCCTGGACCCCTGACCCGGCCCGTGGGGTCAGGCCGTCATCAGGGGGAGGCGGACCTCGAAGCGGCATCCGGGGCCGGTGTTGGCGACGCCGATCTCGCCCGCGTGCGCCTCGACGATGCCGCGGGCGATGGCGAGGCCGAGGCCGGCGCCGCCGCCCGGGGTCCGGGCCGCCTCACCGCGGAACGCGACGTCGAACACGCGCTGCAGGTCGCCCTCCGGGATGCCGCCGCAGGCGTCGGCCACCGTCACCCGCGCCTCGCCGCCGCGGACCTCGCCGGTGATCTCCACCGCGCCGTCGCCCGGCGTGTGCCGGATCGCGTTCACGACGAGGTTGCGCAGCGCACGCCCCAGCTCCCCCGCGTCCACCTGGACGGGCAGCCCCTCCCGCACGTCGCCGCGCAGCCGGACGCCCTTGGCGCGGGCCAGCGCCTCGGCGCCGGCGACCGCCTCGGCGACCAGGTCGGCGAGGCCGACGCGCTCGCGGGACAGGCGCAGGGCGCCCGCGTGGATGCGGGACAGCTCGAACAGGTCGTCCACCATCTCGGTGAGCCGCTCCACCTCCACGCGGATGCGGCCGTGGTAGCGGCGGGTCGTCTCCTCGTCGGCGACGACCTCGTCCTCCAGTGCCTCGGCCATTGCGCGGAGCCCCGCCAGGGGGGTGCGGAGGTCGTGGCTCACCCAGGCGACCAGCTCGCGGCGGCTCGCCTCCAGGGCCTTCTCGCGCTCGTGCGCGGCGGCCAGCCGGTCGTAGGCGGCCTCCAGCTCGCGGGACAGCTCCGCCAGCTCGGCCGGAAGGTGCGCCGAAGGGGGACGGAACCGGTCCGCGCGGACGGCCTCCACCAGGGTCCGGTTCGCGGCTACCAGACGCCGGCCGAGCAGCACCGACACCGCCATCGCCACCAGTCCGGCGGAGGTCACGACGGCGAGCACCACCGAGCGGTCGTGGTCGTTCAGCAGCATCATGAACGAGATCACGAGGATGCCGGAGATGGTCGCCAGCACCGTGGCGGCGCCGACGACGACCAGCTGCGTGGCGACCGAGCGGCCGCGCAACGCGTGCAGCACGGCGAGGGCGACCGCCGCGACGGCGAACGCGGCCAGCGCCGCGTAGAAGACCACCCAGAGCAGGTCCTCGAACGGGATCATCGGCCGGTCTCCGCGGGCTCGTAGCGGTAGCCGACGCCCCACACGGTGACGATGCGGCGCGGCGTGGTCGGGTCGTCCTCGATCTTCTCTCGCAGCCGCCGGACGTGGACGGTCACCGTGGAGGAGTCGCCGAACGTCCAGTCCCAGACGCGTTCGAGCAGCTCGTCGCGGGTGAAGGCCTGCCGCGGATGGCGCAGCAGGAACGCCAGCAGGTCGAACTCGCGGGAGGTGAGCGCGAGCCGCTCGCCGCGCAGCTCCGCCTCGTGCGCGCCGACGTCCACGACGAGGCCGCCGTCGCGCAGCGGGCCGGACGGGCCGGTCGGGACGAGCGCGCCCCGCGCCCGCCGCAGCACCGAGCGGACGCGCAGCGCCAGCTCGCGCGGGCTGAACGGCTTGGTCACGTAATCGTCGGCGCCGGTCTCCAGCCCGACGAGCCGGTCGGTCTCCGTGCCGAGCGCCGTCAGCATCACGATCGGGACGGTCGAGGTCTCGCGGAGCCGCCGGCACACCTCCAGGCCGTCCATCCCGGGCAGCATGAGGTCGAGGACGACGAGGTCCGGGGGCTCGTCCAGGGCCCGGCGCAGGGCTGTACGGCCGTCGGCGACGCACACGACCTCGTGTCCGTCGCGGGCCAGGTAACGGGCGACGACCTCGGCGACCGTGGGGTCGTCGTCGACCACCAGGACGCGTCCGGCATGGGAGACGCTGTTCACCCCTCAAAGCTAGAGCCCCCGCCGCCGGACCCACCCGGCACGTCACCGTCCCGTAAGGAGTCGATCATGCTTTCACCTGGGCGGCCCGCGAAACCGGACGAACATCGCTTTAATGGCGCGATGCCGCAGAATCGCTCCGCGACCTCCAACGGCGGGGTCATCGCCCTGATCCTGGTCGGGGGCGCGGTCGCCACCGGCGTCGCCGCGCTGTTCATGACCGTGCGGTCGTACGCGTCGCCGGCCATGCTGGGGTTCCGCACGTCCCCCGCCTACTTCCTGATCGCGTGCCTGTTCGCCGGGCTGGTGGTCGGCGCGGCCGTCCTGCTGACGCGGCCCCGCGGGCCGCTGGCGCCGATCGCGGCGGGGCTGTCGGCGTACGTGGCGATGGAGGCCGGCGGGCGGATCGGCGTGATCCTCGGCCTCATGCTGTCCGCGCAGGGGTGGCCGAGCGGCTCGTTCCTCACGGCGGTCCTGAAGCCCGCCTTCGGGCGGTACCAGGCGTACGAGCTCCTGGCGCTGGTGGTGGCGGCGGGCCTCGCGGGGCTTCGGGTGCTGACCGCCAAGACCGGCGGCGCGTCCCAGCCCTGGAACGCGGGTGCACCCGGCGGGCCGCCCATGCCGGGCCGGCCTCCCTTCCCGGGGCAGCCCGGGCAGCCGCCGTCCTACCAGTCGCCCTTCCCCGGCCCGGGTCAGGGTCCGGTCCCCGGGGGCCCTCAGGGTCCTCCTCCGCCGCACGGCGGTGCCTAGGTCGTTCCCCAGGCTGATGACCCCTGGGGAGCGAGCGCATACGGTGGAGTCATGGGTAAGACGATCCTGACCGTCCTCGGTGTGGTCCTCGCGGTGTGGCTGGTGGTCACCGTCATCGGCGCGATCTTCTCGATGCTGAAGTTCTTCTTCTTCATCGGACTCGTCGCCGTCGTGGTGGTACTCGCCGTGACCGCGGTCTCCAAGATGTCGAAAAGCCGCTAGGCGAGCGGCCCGATCCCCTTGCCGCGATGTCGCCGGTGACCGCATGATGCCGGAATAACCAGGCGGTCATCGGCGAAGGAGACCATCGTGCCAGGTCTTGACGGAGTGCTGCGCGAACGAGCGCTCGCCTATCCCGACCGTGTCGCGTACATCGCGGGCGACACCGAGATCTCCTACCGCGACTTCGACCGGCGCGTCGACCGGGTGGCCGCGGCGCTCGCCGCCGCCGGGCTCGGCCCCGGCGACCGGGTCGCGGTCCTCGACAAGAACTCCCTCGAATACGCCGAGCTGCTCTTCGGCGCGACCCGGATCGGCGCCGCGCAGGTCCCGGTGAACTACCGGCTGGCGCCCGACGAGGTCGCCTACATCGTCAACAACGCCCAGGCGAAGGTCTTCGTCGTCGGCCCCGAGTTCCTCCCCGTCCTGGACGCGATCGCCGGCAAGCTCGAACACACCGACCTGACGGTCGTCGTCTCCGGCTCCGGCCATGCCCACCAGGACTACGCCGCCTGGATCGACGCGGCCCCCGCCGAGCCCCCGGCGTACGAGCCGGGCAGCGGGGACGTGTTCGTCCAGCTCTACTCGTCCGGCACGACGGGCCTGCCCAAGGGCGTCATGCTGACGCACGACAACTTCCTCTCGGCGCTCGCGGTGACCAACGACGTGTGGGACATCGACGAGTCGTCCGTGCTGATGATCGCGATGCCGATGTACCACGTGGCCGGCAACGTGCTCACCGTCTCCGCCGTCTACAACGGCCTCACCGGGATCGTCACGCGCGAACCCGACCCGACGGCGATCGCGCAGGGCATCGAGCGGCACCGCGTCACGCACATCTTCCTCGTCCCGGTACTGCTGCAGTTCATGCCGCTGATCCCCGAGGTCACGGCCGCCGACATGTCCAGCCTGCGGCTCATGCTGTACGGCGCGTCCCCGATCAGCGAGGACGTCCTGCGCACCGCCATGGCGATGCTGCCGACCACCGACTTCCGGCAGGTGTACGGGCTGACGGAGGTCACCGGCGCGATCACCTCGCTGCCGCCCGAGGACCACGACCCGGACGGCCCGAACGCGCACCGGCTGCGGAGCGCCGGCCTGCCGAACGACAACACCGAGCTCCGGATCGTGGACCCGGCCACCGGGGACGAGCTGCCGGCCGGGCAGGTGGGCGAGATCATCTGCCGGACGCCGCAGAACATGAAGGGCTACTGGGGCATGCCGGACGCGACGGCGAGCGCGCTGTCGGAGGACAACTGGTTCCGGACGGGCGACGCCGGCTACCTCGACGAGGACGGCTACCTCTACATCCACGACCGCGTCAAGGACATGATCATTTCTGGCGGGGAGAACATCTACCCCGCCGAGGTGGAGAACGTCCTGATGGGCCACCCCGCCGTCAGCGACTGCGCGGTCATCGGCGTCCCCGACGAGCGCTGGGGCGAGACGCCGAAGGCGATCGTGGTGACGAGCGAGGACGTCTCCGACCAGGACATCATCGACTACTGCCGCGAGCGCCTGGCCCACTTCAAGTGCCCCACCTCGGTCGAGCGCCGCGAGGCCATCCCGCGCAACCCCACCGGCAAGATCCTCAAACGCGACCTCCGCGCCCCCTACTGGCAGGACACCGACCGCGGAGTGAACTGAATTCCCCTTCACCCGCGACAACCTGAAAAGCCGCGATCGCGTCCGAAGGCAGATTCGAGCGAAGCAAGAATCTGATCGCGCAGCGAGCCGCCAGGCGAGTCGAAGCGATGCCAGCGATCGCCGCGGTGCTCGACGATGGAGGGCCCTCCGGGCCCGAAGGAGGAGAGCACTGCAATAAGCACAGCCGACGATGGAGGGCCGCCAGGCCCGAAGGAGGAGAGAAACGCAGGACTACTGGTAGCGGACGACTGCCGAGAGGGGGCGATGGTCCGAGGTCTTGACGGGGGTCGCCGGGACGCTGCAGGAGACGGCGGCCGACTTGCCGATGAAGAGGTAGTCGGTCTTGTCCAGCGCGGTGCCCTGCCAGTTCTGCCGGGTGTTCGCCCCCGCCCGGGACGTCCCGGTCTGGTCGCACTCGTCGTAGGCGGCGTAGAGGGGGTCGAGGGCCGCGCTCTCCGGGACGTCGGCGAGGTCGCCGCCGACGAGGACGCGGTCCGTGCCCGCGAGGGTGGTGAGGGCGCCGGCCTCCTTGCGGCGCCACTGGCCGCTCTCGGCGGCGCTGAACTGGGTGACGCAGACGCGGGTCGTCCAGGACGGGACCTCGCCGCACAGGGCGATGCGGCTGATCCCGGCGGACGCGGGCAGCTTGACCTGCCGCTGCGCGGTGAGCGGGGCGTCGGTGCCGATGGCGACGCCGACGCGGCCCTGGCCGGCCGCGCACGCCCCGTCGCCGGGCGCGAACGCCCAGCTCCACTTGGGCAGGGACGTCTTCAACGAGCGGACCTGGCCCTCGCAGATCTCCTGGAGCAGGGCGGCGTTGGGGCGCACCGTGCGCCCGCCGACCTCCGTCTCCTGCATCCGCTGAACGATGTCCTTGGTGAGCTTGGCGGGCGCGGTGCCGGTGGGGCAGTCGGAGCCGCCGCAGACGTTCCAGCTCACCGCGTTGATCGTCACTGCGGCGGGGCGGGGTGCGGCCCCGTCCGCGTGGGCGGGACCACCGCCGCCCGGCAGGCCCTCGATGCTGGCTCCGGTGGCGGCCGCGGTCACGACCGCGGCGGCCGCACAGACCGAGAGCAGGGGAATCAGGGCGCGGGGGGATCGCACACGTGCTCCAGACGGGGGGATCTGCGGGGGTGATGTCGGAATCTCACCACATCAAGATCGCATCCGCCAGCCATTCGCGACCACTCGGTCACGGCAGGCCGGCTGCCCGATCAAGGCTAAGGGGCCCCGGCGAGTGCCGGGGCCCCTCACCCCTAGTCGAGCAGCGCGGTGACGGTGCCCGCGCCGACCGTCCGGCCGCCCTCCCGGACGGCGAAGCCGAGCCCCTCGGTCATCGCGACCGGCTTGCCCAGCTCGACGGCCATCTCGACCGAGTCGCCGGGCAGCGCCATGCCGCCCTCGCCGAGGTCCACGCCGCCGACCACGTCCGTGGTGCGGAAGTGGAACTGCGGCCGGTAGCCGTGGAGGAACGGCCTGCTCCGCCCGCCCTCGTCGGCGGTCAGCACCCGGACCCGGGCCCGGAACCGCAGGTGGGGCCGGATCGCGCCCGGCGCGCTGACCACCTGGCCGCGCCGCACCTGGTCACGCTTGACGCCGCGCAGCAGCATGGCGGTGTTGTCGCCCGCCTCGGCGTGGTCCATCGTCTGCCCGAACGTCTCCAGCCCCGTCGCGACGGAACCGAACGTCTCGCCGAGCCCGACGACCTCCACCGCGTCCCCGATCCGTATCGCGCCCTGCGCCACGACGCCGGTCACGACGGTGCCGCGGCCGGTGATCGTGAGCACGCTCTCGACCGGCATCAGGAACGGCTGGTCGAGCACCCTGCGCGGCACCGGCACGTACGCGTCGATCGCGTCGAGCAGGTCGACGATCCGGGCCGTCCAGTACGGGTCGCCCTCCAGCGCCCGGAGCCCGGACACGCGCACGATCGGGACCTCCTCGCCCGGGAAGCCGTACTCGGTGAGCAGCTCCCTGACCTCCAGCTCGACGAGGTCGAGGAGCTCGGTGTCCTCGACCATGTCGGCCTTGTTCAGCGCCACGACGATGTGCCCGACGCCGACCTGCCGCGCCAGCACAACGTGCTCGCGCGTCTGCGGCATGGCGCCGTCCTGGGCGGACACGACCAGCACGGCCCCGTCCACCTGGGCGGCACCGGAGATCATGTTCTTCACGTAGTCGGCGTGGCCGGGCATGTCGACGTGGGCGTAGTGCCGGGTCGCGGTCGCGTACTCGACGTGCGCGACGTTGATGGTGATGCCTCGGTCGCGCTCCTCGGGCGCGCGGTCGATGCGGTCGAACGGCACCGGGGACGCCAGCCCGCGGTCGGCGAGCACCTTGGTGATCGCCGCGGTCAGCGTCGTCTTGCCGTGGTCGACGTGCCCCATCGTGCCGATGTTCAGATGCGGCTTGTCGCGCTCGTAGAGCTGCTTGGCCATTGTCTCGTCCTCACTGGTGGATCCGGTGAGAACCGACTGCGGGCACTCTGCACGCGCAGTCTGGTGACCACCCCCCTCCGCTGGTTCTCCGGAGGTGGACGGAGAGGGGTCAGCTTCGGATGAGCGCAGCGAACCGGGGGGCGTGGGGGGTCGCCCCCTCACAAGCGACACGCAGGCCGTCGAAGGCGTCTGCGTCCGCTGCCGCTGCCGAGAAGGCAGCCGGCACCGCGCTCAGCAGGGCGATGCCTGCGAGCGTCCGGGTGCCGGCTGCGAAGAACATGCTCCGGACATTACGGCCGCCCCCGGCTGAAGTCGACCGGTTTTTCCGCCGCTCATGGCGACCGGCCCTGCCCTTCGGCAGGGCCGGTCATCGTCCTTCCGGGTTCAGCAGCCGGACGGGGTCGCGTCAGGGCCGTGGAGCGGGGCCCGGTCGACGATCGCGGTGTCCAGGAGGGCGCTGGACTGGGTCGTGGTGCCCGGCGGGCCGAACGGGTTGCCCTTGCCCGCGATGACGTTGCGGGTGCCCAGGAAGCGGTGGCTCGCGCGGTCGAAGACGAGCTCGTCGCGGACGCCGTCCCGGGTGCGGGTGACCGCGACGCCGTGGCGTCCCGCGGCGTCGACGCCGTCGTCCCGCAGCCGGACTCCGGGGATCCCGGCGATCGCCCGGTACAGCGCCGCGCGCACCCGGGGCGGCGCGGGCCGGTCGATCAGGTCGGACGCGGCCGCCCACTGCCGGTCGCCCCGGTCGCCCTCGCCCTGGTCCGCCATGAGGTCGAGCAGGGCGCCGGTGTCGGTGGGCAGGGCTCCGAGGTAGGGGCGCTCGATCGGCGGCGACGCCGGGCAGGGGCCGACCACGCTCTCGCCGTCCGGCGGGAGCTCCTCGCCCGGACGCGGCCGGATCGAGTTCCTCTCGATGACGAGGCCGCTCCCCGCGCCGCCGGCGGGCAGCCAGGTCCGGGTGCGGACCTCGTACCAGCGGCCCGTTCCGCCGACCCGCCGCCGCGTCACGCTCTCCTGGTAGACGATCTGGTCGGCGCGGGGCACCGGGTCGGCCGCCGCTCGGTCGGCGGCCCGGTCGAGGACGGCGGCCACGTTGGCCGTCCGCCCGGGTTCCTGGTGACCGACGAGGAGCGCGGCCACCGCACCCGCGCAGGCCGCGGCGGCGACGCCGGACAGCAGCAGCGGGCGCCGCCGCCGGACGGGCCCGCCGTACGCCCGCCGCCGCCAGCGGTTCTCGGCCCCGGTCACGTCGATGTCCAGGGGGACCTCGGAGCGCAGCCGCTCCACCAGCTTGAGCTCATCCATCGTGGTTCTCCTCGGCGAGGGCTTCGCGCAGCTTGCGGCGGATCCTGTTCATGCGGGACCGGACCGTCCCGGCGGGGACGGCGAGGGCTTCGGCGACCTCGTCGTAGGTCAGCCCCGCCCACGTCACCAGCAGCAGCACTTCGCGCTGCGCCGCGGGCAGACCGGCGATGGCCGCGGCGAGCGCCCGCGACCGGGCGCCCGCCTGGACCCGGTTCTCGACCGCGTCCGTGAAGGGCTCGGTGACCGGGTCGAGCCCGCCGCGCGCGAGCGCGCGCAGGGCCCGCACCTCGGCGCGGCGGTGGCGGCGGATCAGGTTGGTCGCGATCCCGTAGAGCCACGGCCGCGCGTCGGGACGCGCCGCGTCGTAGCGGCGCCGGCGGTCGAAGGCGACGAGGAAGGTCTCGGCGACGACGTCCTCGGCGGCGTCCCGGCCCAGGCGCCGCGCCGCGTACCGCATGATCTCCGGGGCGTGCCGGCGGAACAGGGCCGCGAACCTCTCGGGCTCGGTCCGGGACGCGGCGATCAGGGACGCGTCGGTGGGGTCGTCATCGGCGGCGGGCTCGGGCCGCGGGGGCGAGGAGCGGCTCGTTGTCGGCATGCGCGGGCCTCTCGGTCGTGGACGTTTCACCCCCTCTTGCCCGTGCGGCCGTGTACGGGTCCCTCCGGTTCAGGAGCCGTCCTCGACGACGCCGGCGCGGGTCTCGCGTGCCGGTGTGCGGAGCAGGAGGTAGCCGAGCAGGGCGCCCGCGAGCTGGAACCCGGCGATCGCGAGGACCAGGCCGACCGGGCCGATGGCGTCGGCGGACGCGGCGGTCAGCGCGGCGCCGACCGCGGACGCGCCGATCTTGAGGCTGCCGGCCGTGGTGTTGACCTGCCCGAGCCGGTCGGGGGGCGACTCGCGCTGGCGCAGCATGAGCGTGGCCGCGAACACCGGTCCCTCCGCGACGCCCGCGGCGACGAACGCCGCCGTCGCCCAGGGCATGGAGGGCGCGGCGGCGAGCGCGGCGAGCGACGCGCCGAACGCGACGAGTCCGGCGATCATGACGGGTTCGGCGTGCCGGGGCGTCAGCCACCGGCTGGACGCCAGGGAGCCGATCAGCGAGCCGACCGCCATCGCCACGAGGAGCCGCCCGCCCGCGCTGGGCGGCGCGCCGATGTGCTCGGCGAGCAGCACCGCCGTGACGGCGACGCCGCCGAAGCCCATCCACGCGAGGGTCGTCGCGACGGTCAGGGCCCGCAGCACCCGGCCCTCGGCGAGCACCACCAGCCCGCCCGTGATCACTGAGGCCACCCCGGCCAGCGGCGGTCGCGCCTGCGCGCCCGTCTCCGTGTCGGTGGCCGCCGCCCGCCCGCCGACCGCGCCTGTGCCGGCCGCGGTCTCGACCGCCGCCGCGCCCGGCGCGGCGGCGGTCGCGCTCGCGGAGGGGCCGGGGAAGGGCAGGAACGGGAGGGTCAGGAGGCCGAGGACGCCGACCGCGACCACGGCGGTCCCGGCGTACTGGCCGCCGGCCAGGGCGGCCAGGCCGGCGGCGAGGCCGGGTCCGGCGATCCCGGCGAGGTTGTAGCTGGAGGCCTCCAGCCCGTAGGCGCGCGAGAGCCGGTCGGCCACGACGAAGCGGGGCAGCAGGCTGGTCAGCGCGACGACGATGGGCTCGGTGCAGCCGATCACGGCGGCGACGACCAGCGCCAGGGCGAGCGGCGAGCGTCCCGCGAGTACCAGCAGCAGCCCGGTCGCGGCGACGTAGCAGGCGGCGAGGGCGACGGCGCCGCGGCGGGGGCGCGCCACCCGGTCCAGCGCGTTCCCGATCACGGGGCCGCTCAGCACGTACGGCAGCGTCATCGCGGTCTGCAGGTACCCGGCGGTGGCGGCGTGGCCCGTCCGCGCCTGGACGGTCAGGACCAGCGCGGTCGCGACGCCCTCGGCGGACACGCGCAGCATCGTCGCCGAGGTGAGGTGGAGGGGCAGCCCCGCGTTCCTGCCGATCACCCTCGAATGGTGGCATATCGTCCGCCGCCTAGACTGCGGAGGGTGACGGCAGCGAAGACAGCGCACGAGCACCGGGTCACCAGCGAGGTCGGACGGCTGCGGACGGTGCTGCTGCACCGCCCCGGCGCGGAGCTCAAGCGGCTGACCCCGCGCAACAGCGACAAGCTCCTGTTCGACGCGATCCCGTGGGCGGGACGGGCGCAGGAGGAGCACGACGCGTTCGCCGAGGCGCTGCGGTCGCGCGGCGTCGAGGTCCTGTACGTGACCGAGCTGCTGCAGGACGCCCTGGAGTACGAGGCCGCGCGCGAGCAGGCGATCGCCGACGCCATCGTCGACCTGCGCCTCGGGGACCAGCTCCGCCGCGTCGTCGAGGACCACCTGCGCGGGCTCGATCCCGAGAACCTCGCGCACACGCTGATCGCCGGGCTCGCGCACGAGGAGTTGAAGGCCGGGCACGGCCTGGTCTACCGGCTGATGGACGAGCGGGACTTCATCGTCGACCCGCTGCCGGGCCTGCTGTTCACGCGCGACAACAGCACGTGGATCGGCGACCGCGTGGCGGTGACGAGCCTCGCGATGGAGGCGCGGCGGCGCGAGTCGGCCCTCACCGGCCTGATCTACGCGCACCATCCGCGGTTCGCCGGGGTGGAGCCGGTCTACACCCCGTCGCTGGAGCATCTGGAAGGCGGCGACGTCCTGCTGCTGCGCCCGGGTGTGATCGCCGTGGGCACCGGCGAGCGGACGACGCCGGCGGGGGTCGAGCGCCTGGCCCGCCAGGTGATCGGGGCCGGGCTGGCCCGCACGGTGCTGGCCGTGCCGATCGCGCAGGAGCGCGCGACCATGCACCTCGACACCGTCTGCACGATGGTCGACGTCGACACCGTCGTGATGTACCCGCCGGTGGCGCACTCGCTCACCGCCTACACGGTGACGCTGGACGACGGCCACCTGCGCGTCGCCGAGCCGCGCCCGTTCCTCCAGGCCGCCGCCGACGCGATGGGCCTGGACCGCCTCAAGGTGATCGACACCGGTCTCGACCCGGTCACCGCCGAGCGCGAGCAGTGGGACGACGGGAACAACACCCTCGCCGTGGCGCCGCGCCTGTGCGTCGCCTACGAGCGCAACATCGAGACCAACGCGCAGCTGGAGGCGTCCGGGATCGAGGTCATCCGGATCAGCGGGAGCGAGCTGGGGACGGGTCGGGGCGGTCCCCGCTGCATGTCGTGCCCGATCCTGCGCGAGGAGATCTGAGCCGCGCCCGGGGCGACCGGCGAGGAGAGGTTCTGTGTTCTTCCCGGCGCCGGGGGCTCAGAGGCGCGCGGCGCCGGGAAGAACCATCAACGCCCGCGATGTCGACGGGGGCACGACATCGCCCGAGCGTTGGAGAGGACCATACAAGGTCGGGCGGGGTTCCTTCCAGGCAGGGTCGCTCTATGCCGGATATGCCCGACTTGGAGCTACTTCACTCCTGGTTCCGTTGTAGCGGTCTTCGTCCGGCTCGTCGAGCAGGTCCGGAAATGCGGAAAGATCCGGGACGACGGCGTGCGCGCCGGCGGGAGCGGCCATCCGCTCGTCGCCGGACGACCTGGGCGTCCGCAGGATGGCCCAGACGGTCGTGGTGCCGTCCTCGTGGCGCACCCCCCAGCCCTCGGACAGTGCCTCGACGATCCCGAGTCCGCGCCCGCCCAGCGAGGAGAGCGTGCCCGGACCCCGGCGCGGCTCGGTCATGGCGCCACCGTCGCTGACCTCCAGTTCGAGGAGGTCGCCGCGACAGAGCCAGCAGACCTTCACCTGGCCGGACGGCAGCGGCCGCGCGTGCCGCAGTGCGTTGCTGAGCAGCTCGCTGACGATGACACTGGCGTCGTCCACGACCGAGTCGTAGACCCCCGAGTCGGCCAGCTCCGAGCTGAGGCGCCTGCGGGCGACCGCGACGCTGGACGGTGCGTGTGGCAGCAGTACGACGCTCGACGCCCTCACCTCCCCGATGCTCCGCTCACTCGGACGAGTCCCGTCAACACCCTTCCGGTACGTCCGAAATGCCCTGATGGCCATGACGGGAAACCAGAACGAACCAGTTCACCACCTGCACAACGAGTCATCAGCCGTCCGGTCACGGTGATCACCCCCGGGATCGGAATCTCGTCACCAACGGCGACCAACCAAGGATCTATCCAGCCAACGGCGGATTTACTCCTCACGCACGCGTTTCGTCCATCACACGCCGCCGTCACCGCACTTCTCCGCACCGTTCCCAGCCTGCCACCCCGCGAGACCGCCGAAAGCGCTGGTCACGCCCGTCTCACCGGACCGCCCGGGGCGGACTGTCCGCACGGTAAGTAACCGTCCGCTCAGCGCGCGGAACGCAACACCAGGCGCATGCAGGTCCCCTCGCCCGCCCGCGCGCCACCTGCGGGTCCGCGCCCGTTCGTGACGGAGAGTAGCCGACCGGCCGGTTCCCCCTGGGTGCTTTCGGGGGCAATGGACTGATTATTGGGGGTTTGAGTGGTTTCGTTGTGAGATGTCTCACGCTCGGCCGGATGAGCGGAGATCGTGCCGCCCTGCGCCTCCGTCAGCCGTCTGACGATGTACAGGCCGAGCCCGATGCCGCCGAACCGGCGGCGGTCCCCCGCGTCGCCCTGGACGAACCGCTCGAAGATCCGCTCATGGTCGCCGGCCGGGATGCCGATGCCCTCGTCGGAGACCGTGACGACGATCCCGGCCCCCTCGCGGCGGGCCCGCACCCGCACGGTCCCGCCGTCCGGGGAGTACTTGAACGCGTTCTCCAGCAGCTGCCCGAGGACGATGTCGGTGGCCATCGCGTCCCCGCTGCACGGCGGCAGGTCGGGGGCGATCTCCAGCTCCACCCGGTGCAGCGGCGACAGCGAGCGGAACCCGGCGACCACGCCCTCCAGGACGCGGCCGAGATCGAACGGCTCGATCGTCACGGCCAGCTCGTCGGCCCCGGCGCGCGACCCGAGCAGCAGGTGCTCGACGAGCCGCCCGAGCGACTGGGCCCGCTCGGCGATGGTGGCGACCGCGGCGCGGCGGTCGGCGTCGGTCAGCTCGTCCCACCGGTTGACCAGCGTGGACGCGAACCCCTGCACGACCGTGATCGGGGTGCGCAGCTCGTGGCTGGTCGTGGCGAGGAACAGGTCCTTGGCCTCCTCCAGCGCCTTGGCCTCCGAGACGTCGCGGAAGTCGACGACCAGCTCGCCGGTCTCCTCGATCTCGGCGGCCAGCACGTTCAGCCACGTGCCCGACTCCAGGCGGAACGTGAGCATCTCGCCGAGCGCGGGCATGTCGAAGGGCAGCGGGCGCCCGATCGCGTCCTCCGGCGGGATGCCGGTCAGGGTGTGCGCGGAGTTGTTCCAGTGCCGGACGACGAGGTCGTGGTCCAGCACCGCGATGCCGTCGGCGCTGGAGTCGATGACGGCGCGCTCGTGGGCCCGCTGCCGGACGACCTCCGCGTAGGCGACGGCGTTGCCGACCGCGACCCCGGCGTGCCCGGCGAGCAGCTCCAGCAGTTCGAGCTCGGTGTGCCCGATCTTGCGTCCGGAGAACAGCGCGTACAGCGCGCCGTACGGCCGGTTCTGCAGGTACGAGAGGCCGAGCGCGATCGTGTGCAGGCCGGGCAGCTCCGACCAGATCAGGTCGCCGAGGCGCCGCTCGCCCGTCGCGAGCTTGACGGTCTTGCCCGACCGCAGCAGCTCCCCGACCAGGCTCGGCCTCAGCTCGGCGCACCGGCCGCGCATCCGCTCCGGCAGCCCCGACATGCTGACGAGCCGCAGCCGCTCGCCCTCGATCTTGACGAATCCGCCGGCGTCGGCGCCGGTCAGCTCGATGAGCGCGGCGGTGATCCGGTCGAGCACGACGGCCAGGTCGAGCTCGGCGCCGAGGTCGGCGACGATGTCGTTCAGCCGCCGGACCAGCCGGGCCCGCTCGGTCATGCGGTTCTGGACGATCTCGTCGTCCTCGACCGGGTGGTACACCCCGACCCAGCCGAGCAGCGTGCCGCTCGGATCCTTCAGCAGGCTCGTGTCGATGCGCACGTCGATGAGCCGGCCCTCGCGGTGGAAGCGGCGGGTGGCGATCGAGATCTGCCCGCCGTCGCTCTCGCCCTCGCCGCCGCGCCGGGTGAGGAGCCGCTCCTGGACGGCGTTGTGCTCGGCCTTCAGCTCGTCGGGGACGATCGGCGGGACCCGGCCGAGCATCTCCTCGGCGCTCCAGCCGAACATGCGCTCGGCCGCCGGATTCCACACGGTGACCCGGTGCCGCTGGTCCACGGCTACGATCGCGTCGGCGGCGCTCTCGATGACGGCCCGCGCGATCGGATCGTGCACGTGCTGATACACGTCTGTCATCGTGCCACCGCACTCCGGCATGGCGCCGGGCAACTTGCGCCGAAACTTGCTTTCGACCCAAACCTTACCGTCTGGTAAGCCTACCGATGAGCAGGGCCGCGACCCCCGCCACCAGGAACGACAGCAGCGAGGCGCTCATCCACGTCTGCGGCGTGAAGTGGAGCGCGTCCCGCACGTCCGACCAGAACGCGGTCCAGCGGGCGACCGTGCCCGGGTTGACGAGCTGGTAGACGACGAACCCGATCGCCCATGCCGCGATCATGCCCCAGCGGGACGGCGCGGTCCGCGAGACGTCCCAGCCGCCCGCCCGGCGGCGGCCGAGGAAGAAGTCGGCGGCGAGGACGCCGAGCATCGGCACGAACACCGATCCGATCAGCGACAGGAAGCCCGCGTAGTCGCCGATGTCCAGGACCAGCGCGAGCACGGTGATGCCGGCGCCGAGTGCGACGCTCAGCACCCGGCGGTCGGCCCGGGGGAACAGGTTCTGGATCGACACCGCCGTGGAGTAGGTGTCGGCGAACGACTGGTCGGCCTCCCGCAGCACGAACACGGCGAAGAACAGCACGCCCAGCGAGACGCCCAGGAACGGGTCGAAGATCCTGCCCGAGTCGCCCGCGACCAGCGCCAGCGCGAGCAGCCCGAGGACGTAGGCGACGATCTGCGTGACGGAGTAGCCGACGGCCGCGGCGCCGAAGGCCCCGCGCTCGGTGCGCGCGTGCCGGGTGTAGTCGGCGGCGACCGGGACCCAGGAGATCGACACGGCCAGCGCGGCGTCCGCGCCGAGCCAGAACCCGCCCCACGAGCCCTGCGTCAGGTCGGGCAGCGGCTCCCGGACGAGCTGGACGTAGAAGTACACGAGCGCGATCGCCACCGCGACGGTCACATAACGGCGCAGCAACCGCACCGAGCCGAGCGGCCAGACGGTCAGCACGGTCGTGATCGCGCCCGCGGCGACCACGTAGCCCCAGCGCGGAACGCCGTCCCACAGCTCGCGGGCGGCGTCGGCGATGACGATCAGCTCGAACGTCCCCCACCCGACGAGCTGGGCGATGTTGAGGACGGTCGGCGCGTACGACAGCTTCGCGCCGAACAGGCCGCGCAGCAGCACCATCGCGGGCTGGCCGGTCCGCGCGCCGGGCACGGCGGCCAGGCCGAGCATCAGCCCGCCGAGGGCCGTCCCGACGGCCATCGCGACGATGCCCGCCATGATCGAGATCGTCGGCCGGCCGTCGGCGTCCGGCGCGAGGACGGTGTAGGCGCCGGAGAAGGCCAGGAGGCTGACGCCGAGGTTCCCCCAGAAGGCGCTCTGGTCCCAGAATCCGAGGACCTTGGGGGCCGGTTCGTCGAGGGTGAAGGGGACCTCGTCGGGGGCGCGCTCGTCCTGAGGGCGCTTTTCGACGTCGGACGTCACGGGACACACACTCCCTACGCCGGCATTACCCGGACAGGTTCATGCGGTCGGCGACGCCCTGGAGGCCGCCCTCTCAGCCCGGCTGTGGCCCGAGCTCCCGCGGTTATCGGTCAGGCCCGATCGTACAACCGCCCGTCACGCCTCAGAAGAGGGCATCCGGGTCAGATCACGCGAAATCCTTCAGATCACCGCGGAATCATTCATATCAAGCGACGTACGGCGGACCGTCCCCCGCGCCCTCCATCGGCCGGCCCGCCTCGGCCCACCCGTGCATGCCGTCGCCGACGTTCCTCGCCAGCCACCCCGCCTGGTTCAGCGCGGACGTGACCTGCGCGGACCGCGCCCCGGACCGGCAGATCACGTAGACCTCCCGGTCACGGGGGATCTCGCCGGCGCGGTCGCCGAGATGGCGCATGGGGATGTGGACCGCCGCGGGCGCGTGGCCCGCGTCCCACTCGTCCTGCTCCCGGACGTCCAGCAGGTAGCCGTCCTGCGGAACATCCGCGGCGACCACGGCCGGCACGTCTTCCCCGAAATTCATCACACCCCCCATGGAACCGCGCGAAGCCCCCCTGCGTCGAATCACGCATGCGGTATCGGACGCTCCTTTTCGCAGCGCCCGGGCTGGCCTTGCTCCTGTCCACGGCCGCCTGCGGCGACGAACAGGCAAACGGAAACTCCGCCGGAGCGCCTTCGGGCACGACGTCCGTGCAGCCGTCCGGCTCACCGGCGGACACGCTCACCGTGCGGGTGAAGGCCTCCAAGGAGGCGCCCGCCAAGACCTGGAGGCTGACCTGCGCCCCGCCGGGCGGCGACCATCCCGAGGCGGCCGGCGCCTGCGCGGCGCTCACCAAGGTCAAGGATCCCTTCGCACCCGTCCCCAAGGACCAGATGTGCACCGAGATCTACGGCGGTCCGGAGATCGCCACGGTCAAGGGCACCTGGCAGGGCAAGCCGATCGACACCACGTTCACCCGCGATGACGGCTGCCAGCTGCACCGCTGGAGCCAGATCGGCCCGGTCTTCGGGAACGTCCCGAAGGTCCGCTGACCCCGTCCCGAACCCTTCGATCCGTCCGGACGAGCCATCCCCGTTCCGGCTCCGTCCCCGACTCCGGTCGCCAGGCCCCGGCACCCGCCGGGGCCTGGCCCGTCTCACGGCGCCCGCGGCCCGCTACTTGAGGAGGCGGGACATGCGGCGGTCGGCGAGCGGCTTGCCGCCCGTCTGGCAGGTGGGGCAGTACTGGAGCGCCGAGTCGGCGAACGACACCTCGCGGACCGTGTCCCCGCACACCGGGCATTTCTCGCCCGCGCGCCCGTGCACCCGCAGGCCCGTCTTCTTCTCGCCCTTGAGGTCCTGGGCCTCGAGGCCGCGCGAGCGCTCCACCGCGTCCCGCAGCGTGGTGACGATCGCCTCGTGCAGGACGGCGACGTCCTCCTCGGTCAGCGAAGACGCGATCTTGAACGGGGACATCCTGGCGACGTGCAGCACCTCGTCGGAGTAGGCGTTGCCGATACCGGCGATCACCTTCTGGTCGCGCAGCAGCCCCTTGATCTGGCTGCGCTTGCCGTTGACGATCCCGGCGAGGGCCGCGGCGGTGAACGACTCGTCCAGCGGGTCGGGTCCGAGGGACGCCACGCCGGGCACGTCGTCGGGGTCGCGGACGACGTAGACGGCGAGGCCCTTCTTGGTGCCGGCCTCGGTGAGGTCGAAGCCCGAGCCGTCGTCCAGGTGCACGCGCAGGGCGAGCGGGTTCTTGCCTCCGGGCCGGACGGGCCTGGCCGGGATCTCGTCGCGCCAGCGCAGCCAGCCGGCGCGGGCGAGATGGACGACGAGGTGCAGCCCGTCGACGTCGAGGTCGAGGAACTTGCCGTGCCGGGCCGCGCCGGTGACGGTCAGCCCGCCGAGCGCGGTCACCGGCGGGTCGTAGGTCTTCAGCGCGGAGATGGCGAGAACATCGACGCGGGCGACGGCATGGCCGACCGCGCGCTCCCGCAGGAACCCCGCCAGCGCCTCCACCTCAGGTAGCTCAGGCATGGCTTCAGTATCCGCGACGAGCCGCGCCGCCGGAACGTCCGTCCACAGCCCTGTGGACGCCTGTGGAAAACCCTGGGGGTGATGTGACCCGGATCTCGGAATCACCCATACCCCCCAGGGGTTGTCAGAGGTGTCCGGTTATGGCAGCATGAGGCCCACGAGATACCCCCCAGGGGTAAAAGACCGAGGGAGAAGACGATGAGCACCGCCACCTACACCGTCAGCGGAATGACCTGCGGCCACTGCGTGAGCTCGGTGACCGAGGAGGTCGAGCAGATCGCCGGTGTGACCGGCGTGGACGTCGACCTCCAGACCGGCAAGGTCACCGTCACGAGCGAGACCCCCCTCGACGACGCCCGGGTCAAGGACGCCGTCGAGGAGGCCGGATACCAGCTGACCTCCTGAGCGGACCGCGCCTCGCCCCCGCGGGCGGGGTGCGTCCCTCGCAACACCGAGCGGAGTGAAACGGCATGAACAGCGCGACCAGGCTGGGGGCCTACGCAGTGGGCCTGGCGGTGGTCTTCGGCGGCGCCGCGAGCGTCGGCAAGATCGTCGGCCCTGTCGGAGGAACGGCGAAGATGGCGTCCCATGAGAACGGCGGAGGCGGGCACGGCGGCGGGCACGGCGGCGGAGGCCACGAGACCGCGGCGTCCCACGCGCCGGGCGGCCTCCAGGTGTCGGAGGACGGCTTCACGCTGGCCCCGCAGCAGACCGTCCTCAGCGCCGGCGAGAAGACGGACTTCCGGTTCACGATCAACGGGCCGGACGGCAAGCCCGTCACCGGGTTCAAGCCGCTGCACGGCAAGCGCCTGCACCTGATCGTGGCGCGGCGCGACCTGTCCGGCTTCCAGCACCTGCACCCGACCGAGGCCGGGGGCGGCGTCTGGACCGTCCCGATCACGCTGGCCAAGCCCGGCGTGTACCGGTTCTTCACCGACATCCAGCCGGACGGCGCGAAGCGGCAGCTCACGCTCGGCACGGACGTGTTCGTCCCCGGCGACCTGAAGCCCGCGCCGCTGCCCGAACCCGAGCAGGTCGCGAAGGTGGACGGCTACGAGGTGCGGCTCACCGGGGGCCTCACTCCCGGAAAGTCGACCGAGCTGACCCTCAGCGTGAGCAAGGACGGCAGGCCGGTCACCGACCTGGAGCCGTACCTTGAGGCGTACGGGCACCTCGTCGCGCTGCGGCAGGGCGACCTGGCCTACCTCCACGTCCACCCGGACGGGGAGCCCGGCGACGGCGAGACCGAGCCCGGCCCCGGGATCACGTTCTTCGCCGAGGCGCCCAGCTCCGGCGCGTACCGCCTGTACCTGGACTTCAAGCACGACGGCAAGGTCCGCACGGCCGAGTTCACGGTGCACGCCGGGAACGTCCCCGTCCAGGAAAAGGGCGAAGAGCCCGAACCGGGCCACGACGACCAGCCCCACACCCACTGACGTTCCGATCGAAGCAGAGGAGGACGCGATGAGCACGGACGCTGTGTCCGGGCGTATCGAGCTGGCGATCGGCGGTATGACGTGCGCGTCGTGCGCCAACCGCATCGAGCGGAAGCTCAACAAGATGGACGGCGTGACCGCCACGGTCAACTACGCCACCGAGAAGGCCAGGGTCGAGTTCGGGTCGGGAATCTCGCCCGACGAGCTGATCGCCACGGTGGAGAAGGCGGGCTACTCCGCCGCCCTCCCCGCCCCGCCGAAGACCGCCGACGAGGCGGCCCCGGAGCCGGCCGACGAGCTGCGCCCGCTGCGGCAGCGGCTGGTCACCGCGGTGGTGCTGTCGATCCCGGTGATCGCGATGGCGATGGTCCCGGCGCTCCAGTTCGAGGCGTGGCAGTGGCTGTCGCTGACGCTCGCCGCCCCCGTCGTGGTGTACGCGGGCTGGCCGTTCCACCGGGCCGCGGCGGTCAACCTGCGGCACGGCACGGCGACCATGGACACGCTGATCTCGCTCGGCACGCTGGCCGCGTTCGCGTGGTCGCTGTGGGCGCTGTTCTTCGGCACCGCGGGTGAGCTGGGCATCAAGCACGGGTTCGAGTTCTCCATGACCCGCTCGGACGGGTCGATGAACATCTACCTGGAGGCCGCCTCCGGCGTGATCATGTTCATCCTTGCCGGGCGGTACTTCGAGACGCGCTCGAAGCGCCGTGCGGGCGCCGCGCTGCGCGCCCTGCTGGAACTCGGCGCCAAGGAGGTCTCGGTCGTCCGGGACGGGCGCGAGGAGCGGATCCCGGTCGACCGGCTGGCCGAGGGGGACCTGTTCGTCGTCCGTCCGGGCGAGAAGATCGCCACGGACGGCACGGTCGAGGAGGGCTCGTCCGCCGTGGACGCGTCCATGCTGACCGGCGAGTCGGTCCCGGTGGAGGTCGGCCCCGGCGACACCGTCGTCGGCGCGACCGTGAACGCGGGCGGCCGGCTGCTGGTGCGCGCCACCCGGGTCGGTTCCGACACCCAGCTCGCGCAGATGGCGCGGCTGGTGGAGGACGCGCAGACCGGCAAGGCCCAGGTGCAGCGGCTCGCCGACCGGATCTCGGGCGTCTTCGTCCCGGTCGTGATCGCGCTGGCGCTCGGCACGCTCGGCTTCTGGATCGGCACCGGCGAACCCCTCGCCGGCGCCTTCACCGCCGCGGTCGCCGTGCTGATCATCGCCTGCCCGTGCGCCCTCGGCCTGGCCACCCCGACCGCGCTGATGGTCGGGACCGGGCGCGGCGCGCAGCTCGGCATCCTGATCAAGGGCCCGGAGGTGCTGGAGTCGACCCGCGCGATCGACACCGTCGTGCTGGACAAGACCGGCACCGTCACCACCGGCAAGATGGCCCTGGTCGACGTCATCACCGCCGACGGCGTCGCGGAGGAGGACGTGCTGCGGCTGGCGGGCGCGCTGGAGAACGCGTCCGAGCACCCCATCGCCCAGGCCATCGCCAAGGGCGCCGCCGAGCGGGTCGGAGACCTCGGCACGGTCGAGGACTTCGCGAACGTCGAGGGCCTCGGCGTCCAGGGGATGGTGGACGGCCACGGCGTCCTGGCGGGCCGCCCGCGACTGCTCGCCGAGTGGTCGCAGCACCTCACGCCCGACCTCGAACGCGCCATGGAGAAGGCCCAGGCTCTCGGCCACACCGCCGTCGCGGTCGGCTGGGACGGCGAGGCCCGCGCGATCATCACCGTCGCGGACCAGGTCAAGCCCACCTCCCGGGAGGCGATCGAGCGGCTGCGCGCGCTCGGGCTGCGTCCGGTCCTGCTGACCGGCGACAACGAGACGGTGGCCCGCACGGTCGCCGACGAGGTGGGGATCGAGGAGGTCATCGCCGACGTCCTGCCGCAGGACAAGGTGGACGTCGTCAAGCGCCTCCAGTCGGAGGGGCGGACGGTCGCCATGGTCGGCGACGGCGTCAACGACGCCGCCGCGCTGGCCCAGGCCGACCTCGGCCTGGCGATGGGCACCGGCACGGACGTGGCGATCGAGGCGTCCGACCTGACCCTGGTGCGCGGCGACCTGCGCGCCGCGGCCGACGCCATCCGGCTGTCGCGCCGCACGCTGGGCACGATCAAGGGCAACCTGTTCTGGGCCTTCGCCTACAACGTGGCCGCCCTGCCCCTCGCGGCGTCGGGCCTGCTCACCCCGATGATCGCCGGAGGCGCCATGGCGTTCTCCTCGGTCTTCGTGGTGACGAACAGCCTGCGCCTTCGGCGCTTTGTCTGAATGCGATTGCTGCATCGCTCCGGCTCGCCCAGAGACCGCTGGTGCACCGGTCGATGTGAGCGCCCCGGCGCCGGGCCTTCGGGCTCGGTGCCGGGGCGTCGCGCTTCTCAGGGGCGCAGGCGGGTGAGGAACGGGGCGAGGGCCGGGTCGGCGGCGGCCTCGTCCAGGGACTCGGTGAGCGTCTCGGTGTAGGTGGGGGCGGCCTTGTCCTGGACGGCGCGGCCCTCGTCGGTGATGACGGTGTAGACGCCGCGGCGGTCCTTGGGGCACATGTCGCGGCGGGTGAGGCCGGCGGACTCCAGGCGCGCGACGAGGCGGCTGACCGAGCTCTGGTTGAGGCCGATCAGGTCGGCGAGCTCCTGCATGCGCAGTTCCCCGTCCTCGGCGCGGGCGAGGTGGCACAGCGCGCGGTACTCCGACAGGCCGATCCCGTGGCCGCGCTGGAGGGCCTTGGCGAGCCGGTGCTCGACCCGCCCGTGCAGCACGACGATGCCGTCCCAGAGCGTGCCGTCCGCCATGGCCTCGGTGCCAGCGCTCATCGCGCACCCCACTTCCTCTTGACGCCAGTTTACCCGCGATGCCAACATATGCATGTACATACAACTCATGCAGATGCATGAAAGTGCCCGCGCCCGCCGGAGGGACAGGACGATGACCAGCCCCCTGCTCGCCCCGTACGAAGGCCCGCACCTCAGGCTCCGCAACCGGATCGCGATGGCCCCGATGACGCGGGGCCGCGCCGACGACGCGACCGGCGTCCCCCACCCGCTGACCGCGGAGTACTACGCCCAGCGCGCGACGGCGGGGCTGATCGTCACCGAGGGGATCTGGCCGCACCCGCTCGGCAAGGGCGGGCCCGGCATCCCCGGCCTGGTGACGCGGGAGCAGGTCGCCGGGTGGCGCGAGGTGACGGACGCCGTGCACCGGGCGGGCGGGACGATCTTCGCCCAGCTCTGGCACGTGGGCCGGATGTCCCATCCGCTCATCCTTCCGGGCGGCGCGACCCCCGTGGCGCCCTCGGCGGTGCGCATCCGGTCCGAGGGCATCCACACCAGGGAGGGGAACGTCCCCCACGTCACGCCGCGCGCCATGACGACCGCCGAGGTCGAGGAGACGATCGCCGCGTTCGCGGCCGAAGCGCGCAACGCCGTCCGGGCCGGGTTCGACGGCGTCGAGGTGCACGGGGCGAACGGCTACCTCGTCCAGCAGTTCCTGGCCGAGAACACCAACCGGCGCACCGACCGGTTCGGCGGCTCCCGCGAGGGCCGGCTGCGCTTCGCGCTCGACGTCGTGCGGGCCGTCGCGGACGCGGTCGGACCGGAGCGCGTCGGGCTGCGCGTCTCCCCCGGCAATCCCGAGAACGAGATCGCCGAAGAGGACCCGCGGGGCACCTACCGCGCCCTCGTGGACGCCCTCGACCCGCTCGGTCTGGCCTACCTGCACGTCATCGAGCGCGGCGCGTACGGGGCGCTGGCCGACCTGCGGCCCCGCTGGTCGGGCACGCTGATCGGGAACTTCAACGGCCCCGAGCCGACGTCCCAGGGCGCCGGTGAGGAGGTCGTCGCGGCGGGCCTGGCCGACGTCTTCTCCTACGGCCGCCTCTTCATCTCCAACCCCGACCTTCCCGCCCGGTTCGCGACGTCGGCTCCGCTGGCCGGCGCCGTGGAGGAGCTCGTCTACGGAGGCCACGCCGAGGGCTACGTCGACTATCCCCCGCTCGCCCGCGTGTGACGGCTCAGGACTCCACGGACCAGAAGGCCACCTCGTGCCGCATGCCCTCCATGAAGAGGCGTTCCGCGGTCGCGGGGTCGGGGTCCGCCTCGTCGATCATCTGGGCGATGCGGGCGGCGAGGTCCGCGAAGCCGGGGTCGGCGTAGGTGTCGACCCAGCGGCGGTAGCGGGGCTCGGCCGGCGGGTTCTCGGCGAGGATCCGTCCGAGCGTGGAGTAGCCCCACATGCACGGGTACAGGGCCGCGAGGCCGTCGCCGTACACGGCGGCGCTCTCCAGCAGGAAGGACGTGTAGGCGGCGCACGCGGGCCCCTTCCGGGCGCCGTCGAGGTCGGCGGCGAAGCTCGCGGAGAGGGAGCGGTGCAGGTCGAGCTCATCGTGGAAGGTGGCGTGTGCCAGGTCGACCAGGTCGCCCAGGTGGGCGTCGGGGGCCTGCCACGCGAGGCGGGAGAACACCCGGACGTAGTCGTGCAGGAAGAGGTAGTCCTGCTCCAGCCAGGAGCGGAACACGGCCTCGTCGAGGTTGCCTTGGGCGATGCCCTTCACGGTGGGGTGCTGGAGCTGCTCGTCCACCAGCGGGCGGCCGAGTTCCTCCAGGTGCGCGGCGAGACTCATGGCGCCAGTCTGCCGCAGACACGACCAGGCCCCGCCGGGTCGTGCGACCCGGCGGGGCCTTGGTCTAGCACCGGTGTGCGGGTCGCCTCTCGGCGAAAGGCACAACACGGCTCCAGCCGAACGGTATTCCGTGAAGGCGAAAGGTGAGGCCCGGGGACACCAGGCACACCGGCTGTCATGTGTAACCGACGGGCCCCGGAGATTGTTCCCGGGTCCCGAGATCCGCGAAGGTCCCGGTCCGGCGGATGGTGTGCCAGCGCAGGCGTGCCCCCAGCAGCGCGGTCACCACCGACTGCACCACGACCAGGTACATGAGCTGCCGGTAGACGAACTGCTGGAGCGGCAGCGCCCACAGCGGCCGGACGGACTCGCCGTCCAGCCACAGGGCGTAGGCGCCCGCGGCGGCCTGCGCGGCGACGAAGAGCGTCCAGGAGACGACCGGCACCAGCGGGTCGAGGAAGATCAGCCCGAACACCGCGAACAGGTCGATGGCCGGGGCGAACAGGGGCAGCAGCACCTGGAACACCGTCAGGTAGGGCAGGCAGCGTCGGCCGAACCGCCCCGAGGCGCCGCGATCGACGACGGAGCGCCGGTGCTTCCACATCGCCTGCATCGTCCCGTAGCACCAGCGGTACCGCTGCCTCCACAGCTGCCGCAGCGACGCGGGCGCCTCCGTCCAGGCCAGGGCCTTCTCCTCGTAGACCACGCGCCGCCCCGTGCGGCAGATCGCCATGGTGAGGTCGGTGTCCTCGGCGAGCGTGTCGCCCGGGACCCCGCCCACCTCGGCGAGGACGGAGCGCCGGAACCCCCCGATCGCGCCCGGCACGGTCGGCATGCACTGCAGGAGGTCGAACATCCGCCGGTCGAGGTTGAAGCCGATGACGTACTCGATGTGCTGCCAGCGGCCGAGGAGGCCGCCCCGGTTGGCGACCTTGGTGTTGCCGCTGACCGCGCCCACCTCCGGGTCCGCGAAGGGCGCGATCAGGTTCCGGAGGGTGTCGCGCTGGAAGACGGTGTCGCCGTCCACCAGCACGAGGATCTCCGACCGCGCCGCGGCGATGCCCGCGTTGAGCGCGCTCGGCTTGCCCCCGTTCGGCTTGCGGAGGAGCTGGACCCCGGGCAGGCCCATGGACTCGACGATCGCGGCCGTGCCGTCGGTGGACCCGTCGTCCACCACGATCACCTCGACGGCGCCCGGATAGTCGGTGTTCAGCAGCGTGGTCACCGTCGCCGCGATCCCGGCCTCCTCGTTGTAGGCCGGGACGATCACGGAGACGGGCGGGAACGGGTCCGGCGGCAGCCCGCCGGGCGGCGGGGGCGGCCCGGTCGGCCTGCGCCGGCGGCCCGCGGGCCGCCGCACCCGGCGCATGTGGACGTGCGCGAACACCAGCAGCGCCACGAGGCGCAGCACGCAGAGCAGGCCCGCGACCCCGAAGACCGCGCTCATGGCGCCGGTCAGCCCGGACGCGGCGCGCTGGGCGGTCACCAGCGTCCAGCCGACGGCCCGCTCGCGCGCGGGCACCGCGACCTCGGCGGGCGGCATGTCCAGCGCCTGCGCGAGGGTGGTGAAGCGGTAGCCCTGCGGCTGGAGCCGGTCGAGGATCCGCCCGACCGCCGCGACCGTCTCGGACCGGTCGCCGCCCGAGTCGTGCAGCATCACGACGGCGCCCTCGCCGCGCGCCCCCGCCGCCAGCGCCCGCTGGACGATCGTCTCGGTGCCGGGACGCGCCCAGTCCTCGGTGTCGCGGTCGGTGAGGACGACGATGTAGCCGTCCCCTCCCGCCCGTTCGGCCGCGCGCCACTCGGGCGCGGTCAGGCCGTCGGGGCGGGAGGAGTACGGCATCCGCATCAGCCTGGTGTGGACGCCCGCCGCGCCCGCCAGCGCGCGTTGGGTGAGGTCCATCTCCAGGCGCGCCCGCCAGCGCGGCGCGGCGGCGAGGTCGGCGTGCGTGTAGGTGTGCGAGCCGATCTCGTGGCCCTCGCGGAGGATGCGGCGGGTCAGCGCCGGCTCGCGGGCCACGTGCGAGCCGACGGTGAAGAACGTGGCGTGCGCGTCATGGCGGCGCAGGACGTCCAGGATCCGCGGCGTCCACTCGGGGTCGGGCCCGTCGTCGAACGTCAGAGCGATCGTCTTCGGGGGCATGCGCCGGCTCTTCGGGACGCCGTCCGAGAGGTTGACGACGGGACCGCCCTCGGTCACCCGTGACGGCACCGCCCCGGAATGCCCCGGATCGGCCCGCGGGGCCTCGCCGACGGTGCCGCCCGCGAAACCGTCCATCAGCAGGAGCACGGCCAGCACCAGGCCGCCGAGCGAGAGCAGGATCCAGTGCCCCCGCGGTTCACCGCGCCCCATGCTCAGCCGTTCTTCTTCTTGTGTCCCCACGCGGGGGGTGTCGCCTGCGACCTGCCCGGGGCACTCGTGGTGGTGGAGAACGTCTTGGCCGCGGGCGACGTGGCCTTCAGCGAGCTGAGAAGGCCGTTGTCGGCGGCCTTCCAGGTGAGCCAGACGGGC